>JBIKIA010000757.1:0-4089 GCA_044361885.1 Prosthecobacter sp.
GACCAGAATCAACGGCCGCTGGGACGTGTGGGACTGGATTGAGTTCCTTGACGCGCAAGGACTCTATTCACGCCGCCTCGATCGCTGCTGCGTTGCGCTCAACGTGGCGGCCTTGATCAACGAACGACTTCCGGAACGCGTGAGCCAGACCACCGAGCGCATGTTGCTTGAGGTTATTGAGAACCTCCTGCCTCACGACCGCAATGTCCGCTGCGCGTTCCAGGCATCAGCCCCCAGCACCGAATCGCAGGCCGTCGAGAGGCCGAGCAGGCGGTGAAATCAGGACACCCCATCATGGCGCACATCAACCATCCCAACTTCAAATGGGCGCTCACGGCCGATGACCTGGCTCATGTGATCGAGGACCGGTTCTTCGAGATCTACAACGGTCATCCCGGCGTTTACAACGATGGCGATCCCGCGCGTGCAGACTCATCCCACCCGCGCATCTGGGACATCGCCAACGCAATCCGCATCGCGGAACTGAAGCAGCCGCCGCTCTTTGGCATGGGCACCGATGACAGTCACAACTACCACGGCGGCACCGTCACTCCCGGACGCGGATGGGTCATGGTCCGCGCCGCCAGGCTCGATCCCGACAAGCTGGTCGAAGCCATGCAGCGTGGCGACTTTTACGCCTCAACCGGCGTGACGCTCGATGATGTTCATTTCGACAAATCCACCCGCAGCCTGCACCTGAAAATTCATGGCCAATCCGGAGCCAGATATCGCACCGAATTCCGCGGCACCCTGAAAAACTACGATCGCGCCGTGAAGGAGGTCGCCGCGCCGGCTGATGATCCGCAGCCCGTCCGGCTTCAGCACGGGGAAGACATCGGCAAGCTGCTGGCCAGCAGCGACAGCCTGGAACCCGTATACACGCTGACAGGAGACGAGCTTTATGTGCGCGCCATCATCATCTCCGACCAGGTCATGACCAATCCAGCCCTGCCCGGACAAGTTCAGAAAGCCTGGACACAACCCGTGGGCTGGTGATGCATGCAGCTCCCAGCCTAACCAACTACGGTGCGCTCCATTCGCCCTTCCAGACCGGCCCGTGGTTGATGCCAAGGTCATCGCGGTAAAGGCTGAAGGTGGATTCCATCCCGGTCATGAAAGCGGCAAAGGCAGCGTCATCGCGCTGGAAAATGGATTGAGCATGGGCGGGGATCAGGCCGGCTTTCCGCAGTGCAAAATGGAGCTGCGTGAGATTGTCGCCAAACATGGTGAGACGCTGCCGCTGAGTCTCCGTGCGGCACTCCGCCAGGGCGCTGCGATAGTGCTGCTCCATGGCCGGAAACAGGGGCGCGTAGATGTTTTTCATCACGTCCTCATTCACTTCATACTGGCTGCCTTTGTAGACTGGCGACTGCGCTTCCTTGTGTGCGCGCATTTGCACATCGAGCTCGTCATCAAGCTGGCGCATGTGCCTCCATCCGGGCCCGTAGGCGCGCTGGAGCCATTCATCGAGCGTGGCGCTGACATTGAGGCGGGCATTCCACATTTGTTTGGAGAGGATGTAATTGATGGGTGCATTCACGCCCCATGCCGATGTGCCGACCATGCGCGCGCCCCAGGCATGCTGCTTCACGGCGGCGGGCAGCTCACGCTGTAAAATGTCGATGGACGGCGGCAGCGGCGCGCCGTGGAAACTGCGCATCCAGGTGGAGTAATTGTGGTAAAAGAGGTGCGGCGTGATCCCGCTCCAGCGCTGCATGACACGCTCGAACTCCTCGCGATAAACAGGCTTGAGCAAACCGTAGCCGTAATAATTCAGAGGTGCCCAGCAGAGGGATAAATTGTCCGGAAGCGCGGGTGCCGTGGATGGAGGGTACTGGTAGTTGTAATACACAAAGCCGCCGAGCCTCCTCCCGGGCCGCTCGCGCTGAATGATTTCAGCGACCTGCTTGTAAAACGTGAGCATGACCAGCGAGTGGTTCACTTTGCCATGCGGATCTTTGCCGAGCAGTTTTGCACAGCGCTCACAGGTGCAGAATCCACCACCATCCGTCGGCGAGATGGAGGCCATCTCACGCTTTGGATTACGGTCCAGCGACTCAATCACGCGCCGGGCAAAGGTTTCGATCAAGCCCGGGGCCGTGGTGCAAAAAAACTTCACCCTTCCGTTGCGCACGGCTTCACCATTCGATGATTTCCATTCGGGATGCGCCACCATGTCGGCGGGCGTGAGGTAATCGTCCCATGAGTGCCCGTAGCCGGTGACAAATGAATGCAGCGCGTTGGTGAGGCGCTGGCGTTTCATCCATTCGAACACGGCGGATTTTGGCCGGCCCGTCGTGCCTTTGTCGCTCTCGCCGACGTAGGCCAGCGAGCGCACCGCCAAGTCCGGTGCGCTGCGGATCACTTCAGGCAGCGAGATGACCAACGTGTCGTGATGCGGCACGTCTTCACCAAGCTCGCCTGGAAACAGCCAGCGCACGCCGGTGAATCGCTCCAGAAATTCCTGCGCGCCAAAAAGCGTGCCATGGCTCGGGACGAACCATGTGTCCTGTTTCGACGGCACAAGATCGTCATTGCCGGCAATGACGATGTCTTGTCCCTCGGCGCGAATTTCAAAGCTGTCATGTGCGAGAGCGCTGTCTGAGACGATGCGGATCGCGGGTGATTCGGTGCCGCTCGTGATGCGCAATTCCACGCCTGTGGCGCGGCGGATCACGTGCTGGATTTCTTTCGCGGCGAGTTGCGCTGTTTCAGGAGCATTCGCAGCGTGATGGATCACAGCTCCCGCCTTTCCTGCTGTCACCAGCGTCCAATCTGCATTCGCCTGCCTTCCGCCAAGTGTGAGAACAAGGAACAGGGCGGGGATGAATGAGCGGGTTGCATGCATGAAGTCAGGCAGACACATACGAATCTGATCTTTCTATTGTTCATGAAGGACAAAGTCCACTCGTGCGTGATGAATCCGGTGGCGCACCGGCGTTTCTTCCCATCACCCGCCATGAAGATGACCACCCGCCGCTAGTTTCTCCAGTCCGCTGCTCCACTCATTCTCCCCGCCGCCGTGCTTGGTCGTGCCGGGGCCGTTTCACCAAACGGCAAGATCCGCCTCGCCTGCATCGGTGTCGGTGGCCAGGGTTCGGTGGTAACATTAAACATAATCTAAAATTCACTGCCAGATCGTGGACTGTTTGCAAGCGGTGATGAGTTCGTAAGGTTGGGGCATTGGCGGTGAGATGCGCAGTACCTTTCTGCCGCAGGGTACAACGCCGATCTGTAGAAATACCTCGCCGCAGGTCTCTCGGGCTGGCGTGTGTTCCGATTCGGCCCAGATCAAATCACGCCGTAGAATTTTGCGCGACTGGCTGAGCTATTTCAGCGTGGTTTTTAAAGGCCATCTGCGTGACGCTGGCTGCCTTCGAGGTGAATTCTGCCACACTCCACCTTAGCGTCAGTCACAGACGCGTCAGAGGGCTGTTTGCGGACCAATGCGGGCGGTCTCACTTACCCTTGTGCAGCATGGTCAGCACCTCATCTATCGGCTGCTGGTTCACCGCTTGAATGTCGGCTGCCCCAAGGAACATGTGCCGCTCAAGGTGTGTGCCAAGCGCCGCAAGCCCCCCAAAAAAGCGATGAAACGCGAACTCGGGAAACTCGGGAAACTCGTGCGCGGGACGAGAAAGAAAAGCGCCGCGCGCGAACTCGGGAAACTCGTCCCACCCCCTATAGGGGGAGACGAGTTCCAGGACGAGTTCGTGCATGTGAAAAAAACAAACAACGTCAGGACGAGTTCGGCAGCATACGCTGACAGGCCTCAAAAAGCCGGCACACCTCACTCTCCTTGGCGCATCATGATCATCTTGCTTGAGGCGATTGAGAACCTCCTGCCTCACGACCGCAATGTCCGCTGCGCGTTCCAGGCATCAGCCCCCAGCACCGCATCGCAGGCCGTGGAGAGGCCAAGGCCAATGCGTATCGAAGATATCAATCCTTGGAGCCTGCCAGGCACCCGGTAGAAGCAGAGCGACTTGCGCCGCTCGACTTCGACCACGCCGGCTTCACGCAGAAGCTTCAGGTGATTCGAAAGGTTCGGCAACCGCAGTTCAAGGATTGCTGAAAGGTCACTCACGC
>JBIKIA010000476.1:0-4085 GCA_044361885.1 Prosthecobacter sp.
ATCCTTCCATGCGCTGCCATTTTTGGCAGCAAGAGTGTTGTTTGATGGGAACAGAGCTTCGCTGTTCCCGATCTTGTTCCCGATTTCAGGGAACACGGCAGTCTTGTTCCAATTGGTGTTCCCGTTTGGCGGCACCGAACGCTGCCATTTTTCCCGAACCGCCCGCTTGCCGCGGGTGGAGAACGGCACGTCGAACCGCTTCGGCACGCTGAAAAGCGGCTCTCCGCCGCGATTTTTGCGCTATCCCCCGCCAATGTCCCCCCCCCTATGATAGGATCGTTTGCATTACCCCATGAAACGAAACGCCCGCGAGTTCATCCGCTCCACTACAATGCTGCTTGATCACATCCTTGCAACGCTCACGCAGGAGGAGCAGCACGAACTGCTTGATGCGCTGGCAGGCGAGGTCCAGGAAAGGCTAGATACCGTCGTTGATGCAGCCGAATCATGAACCATCCCTTTGCCCGATACTTTTCTAATGCCCCCTGCCTATTTCGACACACGCTTCAAACTCGGCCTACAGCTCGCCGAACTGCCTGAGTCATTCGCCATCATCACGGCCCACGCCACCACGGGCGAAGTGTGGACGGCCGAGGACAACAATGCAGCCAACGAGACTCTTCGCGCGGAACTGGAGCGCGGAGGGCAGCTTATAGGAACGATCACCGGATACTCGCCAATCACCCAACACGCGGAGCCGGGGTATGCAGCAGCGTTGGAGTTCGAGGAGGCCTGCAAAATCGGAGCCCGATTCAAGCAGGATGCCATCTACTTTGTCAGCAGTGGCACGCTGTTTGTCAGTCATTGCGATCACCGCCGCAGCCTGAAGCCCATCACCCAGTTCTCGAAGCGAGTGGATTCAAATGTCTGACATGTAAGCAGTTGCCATCATCAGTGACATTCACGGCAACCTGCCCGCCTTGCAGGTGGTCATTGCAGACATCGAACAGCAGGGCATCCAGGCACACCTCGCTGCGCAACGAGAGTGCGCGTCCAAGCTGCATGCCTCTCTTTGTGGCTCCTGCTCATCACCTTGTTGCGCAACTAGCAGCGCCGTTCGGTTGACACCGGCACAGGGATGCAATGAGCGATTCCCAAGTCCTCCCCTCACCTGCTGCTTCAACGCGGACCGAATCTCCTGCCGAAGAAACGCTTTGGACCATAGACGACGTGGCCCGCTATGCGCGATGCAGCGTGCGTTACGTCGCCACCTTGCGAGAACAACAAGGTCTCCGTTTTCGCAAACTGGGTCATCTGGTGCGCTTCAGCCCCGAGGCCGTGAATCGGTGGTTTGAAGATTGAGGGCAATGCGATGGACGCTTGTATGGTTTCTCTCAGTTGAGAGCATACAAGCAATTCCGGATCAGTCGGATCTTAAAACCACATTGCCCAGGCCACAGCCGCAAGCACATGCGGCAGTCTGATTTGCAACCCCGCAATGCGCCCACCCTCACACTCACTCCGTACAAAGCAGCTCGGCTTGGGCCAGCACGGTCTTCAATGCTTCGTCCTGCAAGTCAGGCGAGTACCAGATCCTGATGCCCCTCGTAGTTTGTGAGGAATGAGGGGGCTGCGGCGTAGAATGGTTGCTTTTACACCCCTCGATATGATCCGATTGAATCTAACTCCATTCATCCTCACTGTTACACTGGCCTCCACTATCCTCGCTGAGCAAACCGGGACCGCTCGGCGAGTCTTCGTTGCCGACTCAGACACAAGGGTGCTCGCCATCGTGGGCGCGGATGGAAAGCCGGAGTGGGAGGTGAAGGTTGGAGCGATTCATGACGCCCATCTTTTACCGAACGGCAATGTTTTGCTCCAGCAAGGCTGGACGAAGGTGCAGGAGATCACGCCAAAGAATGAAGTGGTGTGGGAGTATGATGCGGGAAAGGCGAATGCGGGACAACGCGTGGAAGTGCATGCATTTCAGCGCCTCGATAGCGGACTCACGATGATCGCCGAGTCGGGGCCGTCGCGGATCATTGAAGTGGATAAGGACGGCACGGTGAAGCACGAGATGAAGCTCAAGGTGGCCAAATCCAATGCCCACAGCGACACACGGCTGGTGCGCAAGCTTGCGAGTGGCAACTACCTCGTCGCGCATGAGAAAGACGGCTTCGTCCGCGAGTATGAACCGACTGGAAAGGTCGTGTGGGAGTTCGAGGTGCCGATGTTTGGCAAGGAGAAGAAGGGCGGGCACGGACCCGAGGCCTTTGGTAACTCCGTGTTCAGCGCCACGCGTCTGGAGAACGGTAACACCCTCATCGGTGCGGGCAATGGCCACAGCATTCTCGAAGTAACACCCGCGAAAGAGATCATCTGGAAGATCGAGCAGAATGACCTGCCTGGAATCACACTTGCATGGGTCACCAGAGTCGCGCGACTGCCGAATGGCAACACCATCATCGGCAACTGCCACGGGGGACCGAACAATCCGCAGATCATCGAAGTCACACCGGATAAGAAGGTCGTGTGGACGTGGAAAGACTTCACCAAGTTCGGCAACTCGACCACGGTGGTCGAAGTCCTCGGTGACAAGAAGTAGGCACAAACCATGCGTGTTCGATTTGGCCTATTCGTCTGCGTCACGCTCACAGGCTCATGTCTTGATGCCGCAGAGCCTTCCGCGGCAGATGTCGAGTTCTTCGAAAAACGCATCCGTCCTGTGCTGGCGGAGCGGTGCTACGACTGCCACAGCGTGAGCGCGGACAAGGTCAAAGGCGGCCTTTTGCTCGACAGTCACGCGAGCATCCTGAAAGGCGGCGATACAGGTCCCGCCATCATTGCTGGGGATGCAGACGCCAGTTTGCTCATCCAAGCGGTGCGCTGGTCGGACAAAGACCTTGAGATGCCGCCGAAGAAGAAGCTCAGCGATGCCGAGATCGCTGACATGACGACTTGGGTGAAAATGGGCGCTCCCTGGCCAGCTGGCGATGCGCCACCCACTGCCCTGCGGCGCGAGTTTAAGATCACGGATAAAGATCGTGCCCACTGGGCCTTCCAGCCGCTGAGGAAGCCGACTCCACCTGCTGTCAAAGCAAGCGCACAAGTCGCGAATCCCATCGACGCCTTCATCATCGCGAACCTCGAAGCGAAAGGCCTCAATCCCAATCCAGCGGCTGACAAACGCGCTCTCGTTCGCCGCGTGCACTACGATCTCACCGGCCTGCCACCGACACCGCAATCAACAGAGGCATTCGTTGCCGACACTTCGCCGAAGGCTTGGGGAAACCTCATTGAACAGTTGCTGAAGTCTCCACGCTATGGCGAGCAGTGGGGGCGGCATTGGCTGGATCTCGTGCGCTTTGCGGAGACGAACAGTTACGAAACGGATCACGCGAAACCGAATGCCTGGCGCTATCGCGACTATGTCATCCGCGCCTTCAATGACGACAAGCCTTACGACCAGTTCATCCGCGAGCAGCTTGCAGGTGATGAGTTTGCCGAGGTCACGGCAGACAGCATCATTGCCACAGGCTATTACCGCCTCGGAATCTGGGATGCTGATCCGGCAGACAAGGAACTCGCGCGGTATGACATGCTCGATGACATCGTCGCTACCACCGGACAGGTGTTTTTAGGGCTCACCGTCGATTGTGCGCGCTGCCACGACCATAAAATCGACCCCATCGCCCAACGCGACTACTACTCGCTGCTGTCGTTCTTCCA
Source organism: Prosthecobacter sp. (assembly GCA_044361885.1). Taxonomy (GTDB): domain Bacteria; phylum Verrucomicrobiota; class Verrucomicrobiia; order Verrucomicrobiales; family Verrucomicrobiaceae; genus Prosthecobacter. Next base: position 3,670 of record JBIKIA010000476.1, read on the forward strand.
CAACGTGAACCATTACCGCAATGGTGGCCCCACGGATGAAGTCCCGCTGCCGAAAGTGGCTGGAGTCGTGGACGACGCGCAGGCCAAACGCGAGACCAAGCAGAAGGAGCTCGAGATCGAAGCGGGAGAGATCGAAGAGCACTTTCGACTACTCACGAAGCGCGAAAAGACACCGCCGAAGCAGATCCCAGGCATCATTCGCAAAGAGGGCGCGGAGTTGCTCGGCCCCAAGGTGTATGGTCGCTACATGAAGCTCAGAGCGGAGCTGCGAGACATCGAGAAAGCCGTTACGTCCGCCGGTGCTGCGCTTGCCGTGACGGAAGCAGGCGCGAAAGCCCCCGAGACATTCATCCTCGAGCGCGGCAACACCTCCAGCCCCGGCGCACAAGTCACGCCCGCCTTCCTGCAAGCACTCT
>JBIKIA010000478.1:0-4077 GCA_044361885.1 Prosthecobacter sp.
TTCTCGTAGAAGAGCATCTTGTTCCCATCCACTTCCTTGGTGGCGGTGGGGCTGAGGATGCGTTTCCGCTCCAGCATGAGGGCGAGAATGTAGCGGGCGTTTTCCGTGGCGGGTTCATCTTCTTCGATGAAACGCTGCAGCAGGGCCATGGCACCTTCTTTGCTGGCCACCTCGGGCTTCGCTTCGACGATGGTGGGCGAGTAGGTGTTGCGCCAGTAGGCGATGGGATTCCTTTCCGCGATCTCCTGCTGCCAGGCGTCAATGGCGACATCGCGGCGCAAGTAGCCGGAGGTTTCAGGATCAAAGTAGATGGCCGTGTGGAAGACTTCGCCCTCAGCGAAAGGGCGTTCAGACAGGGCACATTGCGGGGCGCGGGAGCGGATGGACCAGTTCTGGATCATGGACGGAAAAAAGGAATCAGGCGGCCTTTCGATTGCGCGGCCGGGCGATCTTCGCCTTCGTGCCGAAAAGCCATTTTAGGGACAGGCGCGGCAGGTCTTTGTTTTGCGAGCGGTAATGGAGGAGGACGAGGCCGAGAATGCCGAACAGAAGATGCGGAACCCACGGGCTGAGCCAGGCGGGAAGATGGGAGCCTTTGCCGAGATTCAGGCAGAGATTGTTCAGGAAGAGCAGGGCAAAAAAGATGAAGATGGACCCGGCGATGCCCCCCACAGCTCCGCGTCGCGAGTAGGCGATGCCGAGCGGCGCGGCGACGAGCGCGAGGGCGAAGCTCTGCCACGGCAGGGCAAAGCGCTGATGGTAGTGCGTGCGGAAGGGAGCCAGCCGCTCGCGGGTGTCCTTCGGGTGGGCTTTCAAATAGGAGACGAGCTCAGGCACACTCATGAAGTCGGGCTGGAGGGCGTAGCTGATCATGCTCCAGGGTGTCTCCTCAAAGCTGCGGACATCAAGGATGCTGCGACCACTGATATCCGGCACAAAGGGGCGGACATCTGCGGGCTGGCCGTCCACATAGCGGACTTCTTTGCCATCAAAGAAGCGCCATAGACCGCCAGGGAACCAAGTGGCGGAGTCGGCGTGAATGACTCGGGAGACCTTCCCTTTCGCGTCCTGCTCGCGCACCTGCACACCGCGGAGGCGTCCGTCGCGCAGGGAGAAGGGCATGGAGGAAATGTACCAGGTTCGGTGCGTCAGCGGGTCGTGATACATCACGGCGGACTGCATGATGCTGTCTTTCTGCTTGCCTTCGAGACCGCGGATGACGGCCTCCTTTTTCCCCTCGGCACGCGGTGCCCAGTGGTAGTTCGCCGCGAAGCTCATGGTGGCCACGGCAGCGGCGATGACAAAGATGGGCTGCAAGATCTGCACCACGCTGCGCCCCACGCCCAGCATGGCCACGATCTCATTCGCCCGGGACATCTTGGTCAGCGTGTAAAGCACGGCCAGCAGCAGAGAGGCAGGCATCACTGAGACAAAGATGAAGGGCATGACGCCGAAATAAAACGCCACCACGCGGCCAAGCGGAGCCTCTGCTTCCTGGAAGTCCTTTAGATTGTCCAGCAGGTCCATGATCAGCCAGAGGGAGGTGAAGGCCACGAAGCAAAAGATCAGCGGCGCCAGGAAAGTGCGCATCGTGTAGCGGTCCAGAGTTCCCCGGCGGTGGTAGTAGTGCAGCAGCGCCGGCACGCAAAGCGTGGCCGCCACGAGCAGAACGAGCTTCAGATAATAAGCGGCGAAGGCCAGCGGCTCGCCCATCTCCGTCATCTTCATGGCTCCGAGCTGGTGGGCGATGTCCGTGCAGACGCCCCAGGCCGCGATGGAAACTCCGGCGACCCAGGCAGGCAGCACGAGCTTCTTCAAATTTCCCCACTGGCGGAAGAAGATGGAGATGAGCACAAAGCCACCCACGAGCATCCATTTGTCCAGATACGGCAGGACGACGGAGACGAACTTCAGCGCCGGTCCCGGCGGTGGCCCGCCCTGCTCGGCCACCAGTCTGCCATCCCTCAGGTCATAGCCCGTGATGTCCGCCGGATTCACCAAATGATGCCCCTGGGTGATCAGCAGCATCATGGCGATCAACGCCAGCAGGAAGGTGATCCGCCCTGCATACGGCCACCTTCGCGAGCGGTGTTGCAGCGCACGGAGCTTGGTCAGGAGGTCTTGGAGCCAGAGCATTGGGAATCGGAACAGCTCCTTTGCCCGTGCTCCCCGGCAGAATCAAGCGAGAGGTCGTATCCTAGGGAAGTGTGGAAATAGCCTCGAAGCGGTGGAGAAAGCCGTGAGAGGGCCTTTTCACACAACTGCGGGTGTCCGGCTCGCGGTCCGAAGCGTGGCCGCTACCATAAAAACCGCTCCTCATACGCCACCATGCCACGTTTCAGCATCGCCACGTATTCCTCCTGAAAGGTCTTCACCCGATGATGCTCTTCCTGGTTCAGCACATAGGCCCGCACGGCCTCCAAATCGGGCGCGGCAAAGGTGAACGCGCCATAGCCTTCCTGCCAAGCGAACCCCGCCAGGCGGAGTTCCTCGTGAATCCAGCGTGAGGACTCGCTCTTCACCTCTCGCATCACATCCGCCAGACAATGCGTCGCCCGCAGACCGGCGGCGATGTGGAGATGGTCGCCCGTGCCGCCCACCGCATGCGCCACGCCGTCCAGGTTTCGGATGATGCCGCCGATGTATTCGTGAACGCGTTGCCGATGCGTCGGCGAGAGCCAGGGTTCCCGGTTTTTCGTGCTGAACACGAGATGGTAGTGCAGCGAGAGATGCGTGGAAGGCATATGGTAGGGTTTCAGATCGGGTGGAAGCACGCAACGATGAATTTCCGCCCATCGCGTTGGATTGGGCACCGTGCCGGAGGCACGAAAGTAGCCCACCATTGCCAATCCGCGTCCCCGTCAGTTCGTGCCGGAGGCACGCCAGAAATTAGCCGGTGGTGCAACCACCGGAACAGCACGCCCCACCACCCCAAATTGCCGCCGCGCCCTGGAAGGGCGCGAGAAGGGCACGCGGGGTCTGGCGGGCAACATAGCCCATGGACATGCGAACGCTTCTCGCGCCCCTGCCGGGGCGCATCCCGAATCGAGGATGGTGGGGCGGTTCGTTTCCGGTGGTTCCCGGTCGCTCCGCGACCTTCACCACCGGCTAATCTCTTTCGAGCCTCCGGCTCGGTGAAGGTTAACCTTGCTCGTCTGTCTGGTTGAAAGTTATTGTCACTGGTCATGAATATAACGAACAGCCTCTTGATATGCGGAACTCGCTTCGAACTTAGGTCTGGAACGATCAGCGCATACATGAACGACCCTTACTGGATTCAGACTTACGCTCCGGATTATCCATTGGAGCCTCGCTGGTGCGTCGATTTGTATTTCGAGGCTGGCGAGCTTGGAAAAGATGAGTTTGAGCCTCGTGTTTACCATGAATCACTGCCACTGGAAATCAGGACCTGGAAGCAACTGTCAGACACGACCTATGAATGGAAGGAACCATTTGATGACTCTGGGCAGGCAAATGGTGGGCTTTACCTTTGCGAGCACGGCACCATCATCGAGGCACGTCTCAAGATACGGAGCATTGAGTCCACACTCCATTGCGTCGAATGGTTGGGAACATTCGAGACGTTGCTTGACGATGAGCTCCCGCCCGAACTGTCGTTTAATTTGAAGGCCGAAGCACGATTCAGCGGGGTAAGCGTAGCTGGCAGTGCGCGGGAGTCTGAAATGGAAATGCGAGCAAGGTTTTCCAACTACTTTGATCTGGATGACTTCGAAGAAGATGAAATCGAAAAGCAAGGCCGCTACGAGTCGGGAGTTGAGATCAGACGTGTGTTTTTCAGGCCCCGTGCCTGACCAAACCCTCAATGCTTCACCGAGCACCCCGGACCCACCGTCTGGAAAAAGTCGTTCCCCTTGTCATCGATCAAGATGAACGCGGGGAAGTCTTCGACTTCGATCTTCCAGATGGCTTCCATGCCGAGTTCGGGGAACTCGACGACTTCGACTTTTTTGATGTTCTCCTTCGCGAGGATGGCCGCAGGGCCGCCGATGCTGCCGAGGTAGAAGCCGCCGTGCTTTTTGCAGGCGTCGGTAACTTGCTGGCCGCGATTGCCTTTGG
>JBIKIA010000574.1:0-3432 GCA_044361885.1 Prosthecobacter sp.
CCCCTTCCGCAGACCTCCTTTTATGGCCAACATCCGCTCCTCTGAAAAAGACATCCGCCGCACGCAGGCACGCACCGCACGCAACCAGACGGTGAAAAGCCGCATCCGCACGCTGCGCAAGAAAGTCCTGACCGCCGTTGAAAAAGGCGATGCCGCCGCCGCCAACTCCAGCCTGAATGAACTGGCCTCCGCCGCTGACAAAGCCGCCAAGACCAAGGTGCTCCACAAGAACACCTCCAGCCGCCTTAAGAGCCGCCTCGCCCTCAAGGTCGGCGCTCTGACCAAGAAGGCTTAATTTGCCGCAGCCAAGAAGGCTTAATCGACTTCACGGCCTCCATTTTCAAAGAACCCGCTGCGCCTCATCGCCAGCGGGTTTTTTGTTGGAGAAATGGGATGTTATCCATTTTAGATTCCGCTGCTACACCTCGCAGGCTAGAAAGCCCACGTTATCTCTCCGATCATGATCTCACGTCTCCCCATCTCGCCAAACGGCCCCACATTGTCCAAGCTCATCTACGGCACCTGGCGCATCCTCGATGACACCGAGACGGCAAACTCGGAGGATCTGCTGAAGCGCTTTCACAAGTGCCTCGAACTCGGCATCACCACGCTCGATACCGCTGAGATCTACGGACTCTACAAAGTCGAAGAGTTCATCGGGCAGACTTTGAAGAAGGAACCAGGCCTGCGCGACAAGCTGGAGATCGTCACGAAGTGCGGAATCTACGTCCCCTGCGACTTTCATCCCGACCGCAAAACCGCCTTCTACAATGCCGATGCAGCCCGCATCGTGAAGAGCACGGAGAAATCACTGCGCCTCATGGGCATCGACCACATCGACCTCCTGCTCGTGCATCGCCCCGACTGGCTATCGAGCGCTGACGAAACCGCCGCAGGCCTGAACAAGCTCCTCAAAGACGGCAAAATCCGCGCCGCCGGCGTCTCGAACTACAACGTGCATCAGTTCGATCTGCTGAACTCCCGCATGGATCAGCCTCTCGTCACCAACCAGATCGAGTTTAGCCTCCTGCACATGGACCCGATCTACGACGGTACGGGTGACCAATGCCAGCGCCTCGGCATCAAGCCCATGGCCTGGTCTCCGCTCGGCAAAGGCGTGCTCATGGACAAGACCGACCCCGCTGCCGCCCGCATCCATGCCAAGTGCGCCGAACTCAGCGCCAAGTATGGTAACGCGACGGTCGATCAACTCGCCTACGCCTGGATCATGGCCCACCCGAGCCAGCCCATACCGATCATCGGCACGAACAAACTCGACCGTCTCATCGCCACCGCGAAGTCCGCCGACATCAAGCTGGAACGCGAAGACTGGTATGCCCTCTGGACAGCTGCGAAGGGTCACGGAATTCCGTGAGCGTGAAATTCAAAGACCTGGATTAACCGCGGGCGAAAAAACGATTAAAGGAGCTACAACACCACCCATTCATTCATTTGCCTTGATCAACAATGATGACTGAAACCAGATCCTAGCTTCTCACCATTTCACCGTCGCGCCGAGCACGGCGTTGAAGCCGGGTTCGTTCGAGCCGGAGCCTGGGTAGCGGTACTGGCGGTTGGTTAGGTTTTCGAGGGCGACGTTCACGCCGAAGTTCTTGGTGATTTCATAGCCGCCGCGCAGGGAGAGGATGCAGAAGCCTGGGTTTCCATTGGAAGGGATGCGCTGGGTGTCACGCAGGTCGGAGTTGTTGAGGCGGTCGTAGTCGGACTGGCCGAGAGCGATGAACTCGGACCACAGGCGGCGGTCCACGGTCTGCCAGCGGACGCCGGCCCGCCACATGAGAGGGACGACGCGGCTGATGGGCTCGATGCCGAGCTGGCTGGAGTTCCCCTGGAACTGATCCACGCGGCCTTCTGTCCAGGTGACATGGCCGAAGACGGCCCAGCTTGGATTGAAGCGATACTCGCCCGAAAGCTCCACGCCCTGCATGTAGCCGTCGCCACCGTTGCTTTTCAACACCACGCGGTTTGGGCCGATGAACTCGCTCGTGGCGCGACGGATGATCATGTTGTCGATCTTCGTGTAGAAGTAGCTGAGGCTGCCGCTGAAGTGGTCGGTGTCTGCTTTCAGGCCGATCTCGAAGTTTACATACTCCTCGGGATCGAGGTTCGGTGACGGCAGCTCCAGCTCACCCGAGCGGGCGATGTCGAGACGGGAGAGGTCGGAGAGATTCGGCGAGCGGAAGCCCTCAGCGATTCCGGCAAAGAGACGGAAGTGATCTTTCTCATCGAGATCGAACATGACCCGGCCGCTGGCGGAGAAGTCATGCCAGTCATGATTCAATCCATCGTAACGCTTCGCGGTGTCGCGATTGTCAAAGCGGCCCACATCGGCGCTGGCGTAAGTGTAGCGGCCGCCGAGGAAAAGATGCCAGCGGTCGCCGAGATCGATCTCATCAAGCAAGTAAGCGCCGAGCAAATGATAGGCGGCATCATCACCCACGGGGCCTTGGATGCCGTGGGAGTGCAGTGTGCCGTTCAGACGGTAACGCTGGCTGCCGCTGCTGACCCAGTCACGATTGTAATCCACGCCGTAGGTCAGCTGGCCGAGTGGCGACTGGCTTTGAAACTGGAGGTCGATGCCGAGCGTCCAAAGTTCCGTCTGGAGGAAATCCACGCGATTGTCAGCGGGGCGGCGGATGCGGTGCTCATACTCGTTCATCGACTGGAGTGAGACGGTGAGGGAGGCGCTGTCGATGATGCCATCCAGGTCTTTGCCCGCGAGGCGGATGTAGGAGAGCGAGCGCTCCTGATCGAAGGAGCGCTTCAGGTCGGTGCCGACATCTGTGCCCTCGTAGGAGATGCCATAGATGGTGGCGTGGGTGCGCCAGACATCATTCTGGCGGAGCTGCTGATGCACGGCGGTGAAGGTCCAGTTTGGATCGAGCGCGAGGTCAAAGCGGACATCGTAGGCCCATTCGTCATAGCCGGTGTGGGGCTGGTCTCCCAGCTTTGGGTCATGCACGTCGCCAAAGTATTTGAGGCTGGCGCCGAGATGCAGTCCCCACTTCTGGCCTTCACCAAACTGAAGTTCCTGGCGCATGACGCTGCTTTCCTCACCGGTGGAGCCGCGATAGGAGCTGAGGCCGTGGAAGAAGAAGCCTTCGCCTTCATTCTGGAAGCCGGAGCTTTTCGTGAAGAGATTCAGGGTGCCGCCGATGGAGTCGCTGCCATAAAGCACACTCCCTTGCCCTGGCACGAGCTCGATGCGGTCGATGGCGTACGAGTCGATGGTGTTGAGGTACTGGTTCGGGCCTTCGCGGAAGATGCTGTTGTTGAAGCGGATGCCGTCGATCAGCGTGAGGTTTCGGAAGCCGGTGAAGCCACGGATGAAGGGTGAGCCCTGGCCGTTCGAGGTTTTCTGGACAAAGACGCCGGGGACTTCACGCAGAGCCTCGGGCAGCGTGCGCACCT
>JBIKIA010000480.1:0-4066 GCA_044361885.1 Prosthecobacter sp.
GGTTCCGCGACCCTGGCGCTGGTCCACAACTGGAGCGCCGGTGGTGGTAACAACAGCAACGACGTCATCGGTTCCACGACCTTGACGCTGGTCCATGACTGGAGTGCCAGTGGGAGTTGCAGCAACGACGTCGTCGGTTCCACGACCCTGACGCTGGTCAACAACTGGAGCGCCGGTGGCGGTAACGACAGCAACGACGTCGTCGGTTCCACGACCTTGACGCTGATCCACGACTGGAACGGCTGGCGTGGTGCCTGGAGTCGCGCCAGGCACTGGAATAGCGACTCTGACTTCGATGGCTTCACCAGCTTCAGGAGTTTCCCGCTCACCAGCTACGTGGCGAACGGTGCGGCGGGATTCAAACTTGGCTTCGGCGGCGTGAGTGTCGCTGACACTAAGGCCAGCGAGGGCGATGAGGAGGCAGGAGGATGCGGTTATTTTCATGAATTTGGTGAGCCTTGGGGTAGTGTTGACTGAGTTGTTTGGGACGAATTACTTTTGGCGGTTCAGGCTGAGGATCTGGTAGTCTGCGGCGGCTTTACCGAGCGCCTTCACGGCGGCGGTGCGGGTGATGTCCGGGGAGGTGGAGGTGATGACGATGCGTGGTGCACCGCCTTTGGGGTCCAAGGTGATTCGGACGCTCTGCACGCCTTCCAGTTTCTCCAGAGCTGTTTTGACAACGGAGGAGCAGGCGGTGCAGACCACCCCGGCGATCTGGCCGGAGTAGGTGTAGGTGGCGGGTGGTTCAGCCGCCCCGAGAGTGGTGGCGGCGGAGAGGATGGCGAGGCGTTGGAGGAATTTGTTTTTCATGGGGGGATCAATTGGCGGAGACTTTTTTCTCAATGGGTTCCTCCAGCAGTTGGCGGACGTGGCGGATGAGGAGTTGGCCATTTTCCTGGCTGATGTCCGGGTTGGCGTTGAAGACCTCATAGCGCCCGCGGATGCGGCCCTGAGCGTCGATGAGCACCACACGGAGATCGTGTTCATAGAGGTCGAAGGGATTCAGCCGCTCCTCCGGCGGGATGGAACGAGGGGGCTGGAGACCGAGGTTGTGGGTGATGAAGCCCGCGAGCCGCACCTCAGGAGCGGTGATGAACCACCAGCGGCAGTCGTCAGTGAGTCCTAGGTTCCGAGCATAGGCCTGGAAGAAGGCGGGAGTCTCACGCTCAGAGGCCGGAGAGAAGGCCACCTGGTGGAAGCGCCCGTCGTTGCCAAACGTCTGGTTCAGCTGGCTCATGGTGGCGATCACCGCCTTCGAGCCATGTGGGCAGACCGTGTAGAAGTGACCGGCGACGACCACCTTGCCCCGCAGGTCAGAGAGCTTCACCGGGCGGCCGCTGCGCTCCGTGGCCTCGATGTCTGCCACGGCGCGCCCTAGGATGGGCAAAGGCTGTTCAGGACCTTCGGGCACTTCGGCAGGCTTGGCGGTGAAGACAGGCTGTCCGCTGTAGGTGGCCTCCGCTTTCCGGCGGATGTCACCATACCGAATGCCCTGAGTCCAGCCTGCCAGCCGTTTCACGCGGGACATCAGCAGCTCCAGCTCCAAGGCGGAGTTGATCATGCCCCAGCGACCGGTGGCGTGATTCCCCATCATGATCATGGCACCGTGCTGGCTGGGATCGCGATCCTTTGCCGGGTCTGCGCTGACATAACCGAGCTGCTGACGCACGCGGTAGATGGCCTCTGGATCACCGGTGAGGAACTGCCAGTCTGGCATATCCGGCTCAGCAGACTCCTGGGTGGCCATGCGGGCATAGCGGCTGACGATGGCGGGCGTGTCATGCTCTGCATCCACCGAGATGGAGAGGAGCGTGATGCTGCGGCCAAAATCCGCCTGAAGTGCCCGGCGGAGCTGCGCCATACGGCCATTGGCCAGGGGGCAGGTGCCATCACAACGGGTATAGAAAAAGTTGATGACCACGGCCCGATTCTTCACCAAGTCGGTGAAAAAGCGGACCTTTTCACCACGATGGTTGACGAGGGCGATGTCCTCAAACTCATCCAGATAACTGCGCCGCATGAGCTTCAGCCCTTCGTTGCGCAGAGCGGTTTCATCCAGGATCTCAATGGCGTGCGCCGGGCGCTGCTGGGCCATGAGCAGGCCCAGCAGCGCTGCGAACACACGCAGCCTGAGGAGGTAGAGACGAGTATTCCTCATTTCTTGGTTTCGGGTGGGGGGGCCTCGCAGGTGCGCCTGGAGATCAATGGAAGAACTGCTGAACACGCTGCGGCTTCTGAGAGCCGACAGCCCGGGGATCGAACTGGAACATCATCTCCAGATCTTCGTGCTCATTGTTATGGCAGTGGAAGACGAAGGGCCCTTTGAAGGTGCGGAACTTCTGGCGGACGGTGATGCTGGTATTGCCACCGAGCATGGTCAGGTCCTGCTTGAACTGGTTTTGGTAGTAGAGCGGCTTGCGGGTCTTGTTGTTCCGTATTTGCTGGTGGGACTCCAAGTGGATGTGGATGGGGTGCCACCAGCCACCGCTGCTGTTCTCCAGGGTCCACTCCTCGGCGGTGCCCAGGGTGGGGCAGGCGTTGGCGATGCGTTCATCGTAGAAGGCACCATTGATGGCCCACTGGCCGTTTTTCCGCTGGAAGCTGAACGTGCGGCGCATGGCGATGTCAGCGTCCTCAATCTTGATGTGCGGACGCAGGGTGGTGGTCTCGTCGATGCTGGCGTTCGGGTAAGTAGGGTTGGCTTGGACCACTTCAAACATCAGCAACTCATGTCTGAAGGCCGGGGTGCCAATCACTTCAGGGTTTTCGGCGTCATCCAGTTCGGCGTCGGGTCCACGCTCGTTGACCTGTGGCAGGATGTTCTCCACGAAGATCTTCGTGCCGGGGCGGTACTTCGAGAAGTCGATGATGACGTCCGCGCGTTTGCCGGGGGAAAGGCAGATGGCCTGCACACGCTGAGGTTTCGGGAAGAGCCAGGCGTCGTTGGCGATACGCAGGAAGCTGGCGTTATTGCTCAACCGCAGGCGGCGGTGGCGGGCGGTGGAGGCACCGTGCATGCGGAAGCGGTATTTGCGCGCCTCCACCTTCAGCACTGGATAGGCCTTGCCATTGACGGTCTCCACGTTGCCTAGGTAGCCGTTGTGGTTGTTTGAGTCATACCAGAGCGCTCCGCTCTGGTGGAAAACTTTGTCACCAAAGGCCAGCCAACAGTCATAGGGATTGGGGAATTCACCCATCTTGTCAGACTCAATGCCGAGGCCAGGCAGGACGTTTTCCCGCAGAAGTGCGCACTCCAGGTCATCAAAGCAGGGGGCGGTGCCCATGAGGCCACGAGCTACGTGGATGGCCGTCAAGTCTGCTGCGTGGTCATGGAACCACATGGAGGACGGTGCCTCGCTGACATCGGGCTTGCCATTCAGCTTTGGCAGCACGTTCGGGTAGTAGTAGTCACGCTCTTCACCAGGCAGGGTGAGGAAGGAGGCGTGGCCGTCTGAGTGGCTAGGCCAGTGGCCGCCATGCATGTGCACGCTGAGCTCTTCAGGAAGCTTGTTGCTGAAACGCACCAGGGCGGGCTGGCCGATGTGGAAGCGGAACTGCGGGCGGGCCACACGCTTGCCATTGGGTGCGATGCCCTCGTAACGCCAGACGGGCGTGTTCAGGCCCATGGAGGCTGGAAGGATCTGCTCAGTGGCGGCCACGGCTTCCATCTTGAAGAAGACGGTAGGATGCTCATCCCAGTCTTCCGGGTGTTCAAAATACTCAGGAGCCACGCCATGCAGCACGTCGCCGACGGCCTTGCCACCGTATTCGGCAGGCAGGGTGCCATTGCTCAGGGCAGGCAGTGGCTGGTAGATTGGGAGGGCTTCTGTCCAGCGCGGGATGGTGGCGTTCTGGATGGAGGTGTCGAACTGACCATCAATCTTGTATTGGTCATCCGCATGGGCTGAATTGCCGATGCTGAAGACACTGCCAAGGGCTGCCGCAGCTCCTTTTTTGAGAAGGGAACGGCGGCTGAGGTCTGGAGTGGGGGAGGTTTCGTCGTTCATTTGTGGGTGGGCTCTGGGGGGGGGATTAGTTGAAAAGGGGGTGGTCGCTGTTGGCCTGG
>JBIKIA010000482.1:0-4056 GCA_044361885.1 Prosthecobacter sp.
CATCAAGACCAACGGCACCCTCTGGGCCTGGGGAAACAATGGTAACGGCCAGCTCGGCGATGGCAGCACCACCCAACGCACCCTCCCTGCCCAAGTCGGCACCGATGCAGATTGGGCCCAAGCCGCTGGCGGCAGTTCCCACACCATCGCCATCAAAACCAACGGCACCCTCTGGGCCTGGGGCCTGAACGCCAGCGGCCAGCTCGGTGACGGCACTACCACCCAGCGAAACCTGCCCGTCCAGATCGGGACCGATACCACTTGGATCAGTCTCAGTGCCGGTTCCTCCCATTCTGCCGCCACCAAAGCCGACGGCTCCCTGTGGGTCTGGGGCTTCAACGGCAGCGGGCAGCTCGGCACTGGCAACTACACCAACAGCCTCGCCCCCAACCGCATCGGCACCTCGAATGACTGGCTGCCGCTCGACTCCCACAGCACCGCCAGCCACATCGTCGCCCGCACGACTGATGGAACCCCTTGGAGCTTCGGTTCCAGTTACATCGGCCAGACAGGCTTCGCAGGCAGAAACCTCTGGATGCCCGACCTCACTCATCCTGTGCTCTCAGTTCCCCAGAGCCTCAGCTTTAATCCCCCTTCAAGTATCGAGGTCGGCACCAGCAGCATCCTCAGCGCCACGAGCTCCAGCGGATTGCCCGCACGCTATCTGGCCACCGGACCTGCCACAGTCGAAGGTTCAAAACTCACCGTCACTGGTAGCGGCACCATCACCGTCATCGCTTGGCAACCGGGCGATTCCGTCTGGCAGTCCTCCGAGCACATCGCCCGAACCATCAACATGGCACCACCCATCGTTAGCACCCTGGGTGTCTCAGCTCTCCGGGCCACCAGCGTCAGCCTCGCAGGTTCTGCTGATCCGCTCAGCCACAGCCTAACGCTTCATTTCGACTACGACACCGACATCAGCGACACCACTTACGCCCAGACCATCGCCGCCACACCCGGCAGCCTCGTCGGCGTCGGCCCCACCGCCATCACCGCCGCCCTCAGCGGCCTCCAGCCCGGCACACTCTTCCACTACCGGCTCCGCGCCGTCTATGGTGCCACCACCCTCACCGGAGCAGATGCCACCTTCACCACCCTCACCGCTTATGAAGAATGGGCGCAGGACAACAGCATCACCGGACCTGATTCAGCCCCCGAAGATGACTTCAACAACAACGGCATAGCCAACCTCCTCGAATACGCCTTCAATACCGGCCCCTCAGCCCCTGGAAACGCCAGCCTCCCGCAGCTCAACAGCGCCATCAATCCTGGCGATGGCGAGAAATACCTCATCCTCAGTTACCGCCGCCGCATCAGTCCGGGATCGCTCCAATACACCATCCGATCATCCACCACCCTCACCAGTTGGACCCCTGTCCCCGGCGTAAATCTGGAGCAGGTCGGTGCTCCCGTACCCTCGGGTGATGGCGTAACCGAGATCGTCTCCTTCCGCATCCACCCTTCTCTCGACGATTCAACCCTGCCAAGTTTCGTCCACGTACTCGTCACCCTGCCGTAATCCCCACCTTCAGCAGCCTTCAAGCTTCCCCTCTTGCCACAGAGCAAAGACGCTCTAAGGCATGTAGGGATGAAACTCTCCAAGAAAGCCGAATACGCGATGCGCGCGCTGCTCTCCATGGCTCGCGATACCGAGACCTCGACCTTTGGAATTCAGGACATCGCCACTCGGGAACGCATCCCGCTGAAGTTTCTGGAGCAGATCCTCCTGGCTCTGAAAAACGGCGGCTTGCTACGCAGCAAGCGCGGCGTGGGTGGCGGCTATCAGTTTCAGAAGACTCCCACGCGCATCACACTCGGGGAAGTGGTGACGCTGATCGACGGCCCCTTCGAGCCCATCTCCTGTGCCTCTCCTGATAAGCATGGCGGCAATTGCGAATGTGGAGTCGCCGGTGGCTGCGGACTCGGGCAGACCTTTTCCCTGCTCAAACAGCAGGTGGATGGCTGGATGAATGCCACAACGCTGGCCCAAGTCCTGGAGCGCGAAAAGCGCACGGCGATGAGCTTCGAAATTTAAAACGCTCACTCCAGCCGGAACTCCTCCGTCTTAAGCAGACGCTCAAGCGCCTTTCGGTAAGGGCTCGGCATTGGCAATGCAGCGAGTTCGGTGAGCGGAATATAGCGATGTGTCTCAGGCCACTTTCCCTGACCCGGCTGCGCATGGACCCAGAGGGTCACTTTGTAGCGCGTGATACCGTAGCTCGCCTTTAAAAGCACCGATGGCGGCTGATCATGATGCGCCTCGGGCAATGCGGGCAGCTTCCACAGACCCGTGCGCCTGCTGCCCGTCTCCTGCTCCAGCAGCACGCCCACTTCATTGCGGTAAAAAAAGACCCGTTCAGTGATGGCGGTGATCTCTGTGCGTGTCGATTTCACTGGCAGGCTCTCCGGCTCAGTCGCCCGACAAAATGCCCGCACTGGACAGACCTCACACGCAGGCTTGGTCGGGCGGCAGATCGTCTGCCCGAGTTCCATGAGCGCGGAGTTCAGAGCACGTGGATCATCAGTGCTGCGCACCAGCTCACGCGCACGATCCCACAGCCGCCTTGTTCCTGCGGTTGAGTCGATGGGTGTGGCATCATTGTCGATGCGCGACAGCACACGAGCGACATTCCCATCCACAATAGGTTCGGCCAAACCAAAGGCGAAGCTGCTCACTGCTCCCGCCGTATAGGGGCCGATGCCGGGCAGGCTGCGAATGACTGCGGGATCACGAGGAAACTCACCGCTATGTTCGATGACAACAGCTTGCGCGAGTCGCTGAAGGTTCCGTGCACGACGATAATAGCCGAGCCCCTGCCAGGCGCTCAAGACATCACTTTCCGAGGCCGCGGCCAGCGTGGAAAAATCAGGGAAACGCTTCATCCATCGCGCATAGAACCCACGCTCCAGCACGGTGGAGATCTGTGTCTGCTGGAGCATGATCTCCGACACCAGCACCGCATAGGGGTCATGCGTCTGACGCCAGGGGTATTCCCGCGCATTCGCACGGAACCACTGAACGAGTGCACGGGCGGGATCAGCCACAAGAGAGACAGCTTGGACTACCTTGCCGACACAGACTTCGGTTGATTATCCTTCAGCAGCTTCTCCAGGTTCTCGTCAGGTGTAACGCCCTTCTTCAAAGCCTGCTCATATTCACTGCGCGCCTTGTCCCACTGTGGCGGGTCCCAGGTGGCATAGAGCACGGCGAGATTGAAGTGGGCTTCACCGTAGGCGGGATCGATGGCAAGAGCCGTCTTAAACTCACGCTCGGCACGCTCGATGAAGTTCAGCTTCGTGGAGATGATGCCGAGGTAGTGACGACCACGGGCATTCTTCGGATTGATCGTGAGGCTCTTTTCAAAGGAGGCCATCGCATCGTTCCAGCGGCCCTGTTTGAAGTAGGTGACTCCGAGATGGAAGGCAGCGGTCTCGTTGTTGGGTTCAATGAGAAGGCACTTTTTCAGCGCGGCTTCGGCTTCAGCATACTTCTGCTCCCGCTCACGCGAGTAACCGAGACCGACCAGCGCACTGGTGTTCTTCGGGTCGGCGCGCAGAGCGTCTTCGAAGAGAGTCGCCGCCTCAGGAAAGCGCTTGGCACCAAAGGCGTCATTGGCTTTGCCAAGGATGGCGTCCACGGGATTGGTCTCGGCGGACGGTTTGTCATTCGCCTCTCCGGGCTTCGAGACCCGGGCAATGAGGGTGCCCTGGATTCCTTCGGAGCCGAGTAATTCGCGCACGGATGGATCTGTGAAGAGCTTCTCCTCATCCGGGGTCAGTGCGAGTCGGCTCTGCTTCAGATCTTCGACTTGCTCCAGCAGCTTGGTCGAAACACCTTCCATCTTCTTGAGTTCGGCAATGACGAGATCCTTCGCCTGCTGCTGGCGGTACTGACTGCGCAACTGGCGCATGATGATCTCGCGCAGAAGCTTGTTTTCCTTGGCCAGTTCGGGGCTCATACCGGGCTGGGTTTCCTGGGATTTCTTGAGTTGCAGTGTCAGATCAGCGACCTGGCTCTGATACGCGGCACTCTGCTGGCGTAGCGTCGTGATC
>JBIKIA010000481.1:0-4056 GCA_044361885.1 Prosthecobacter sp.
GTTCTTCAATGCGAGCACCTGACCGCGCACGACACGCGCCATGGTGAGCCATTCCACCGCTCCAATGGCGACGAAGATGAGGACAAACTGCCTGCCGAAGATGACCACAAGCAGGATCACGAACGTGATGAAGGGGAAAGCATAGAGCACATCCACGAGGCGCATCATCAGCGCATCTGTCCGGCGTCCGCTGAGCCCTGCAATGAGACCGTAACCCACGCCAATGACCGCAGCGACGGCGGTGGCGAGGACACCGACGAGCAGGGAGACGCGTCCCCCGAAAAGAATACGGGTGGCGAGATCACGCCCCAGCGGATCAGTGCCAAGCCAGTGCTGGGCACTGGGTGCGGTCGCGCGCAGTTCGAGATCCTGATCACTCTCGCCATAAGGCGAAAACCACGGCCCCACCGCACAGATGAGGATTATGAAGGCCAACGTCAGCATGGCCGCAATGGTGACAGGCGAACGCGTGAGCCGTTGCCAGGCCTGCTGAGTCGGAGACTGGGAGGTGGAGTGGCTCATTCCTTGAATCCGATCCTGGGGTTCAACATGGCCTGCACGACATCCACGAGCAGATTGAAGGCGACGATCAGCAGCGCGTAGAAGGCAGCAGTGGCCATCGCGAGTTCGTAGTTACGATTCACCGCCGCACCCACGAAGTGTTGACCAAGTCCGGGAAGCTGGAACACGCTTTCCGTGACGATGGAACCGGTCATCAATCCTGCTGCCGTTGGCCCCAGGAAGTTCAGCACGGGCAGGCAGGCGAGTTTGAAGGCGTGTCGGAAGACAATCGCGGTCTCGGAGGCACCTTTGGCTCGTGCTGTGCGGATGAATTCCTGCGCGAGTGTTTCACGCAGCCCACCACGAGTGAGACGTGCGATGTAGGCGCTGTAAATGATGCCCAGCGTCATTGCGGGGAGCACCCAGTCATCGGCATCATACCAGCCGGAGGCATTGAACCAGCGCAGCTTGAGACCAAAGATTAGCGCGATCACGGGGCCGAGCACGAGGCTCGGCGTGCAGATGCCGAGAGTCGCGGCAAGCGTACTGGCGCGATCCTCCAGCGTGTTGGGGCGGAGTGCCGCCAGCGCTCCCACGGGGATGCCGATGGCAAGTGCGATGCAAAGCGCGGCGAGTCCGACCTGCGCGGAGACGGGGAATCCTTGGGCGATGACTTCATCGACACCACGTCCCGGCATCATGGGCGAAGGGGGGAAATCAAAGGTGACGAAGCTGACGATGTGGTTCCAAAGCTGCACAGGCAACGGCTTGTCGAATCCATACCGCACCGCCTGGGCCTGACGGATATGTTCTGCGACCACGCGCTCGCCCTGGAAAGGCCCGCCTGGAGCCATCCGCAGCAACAGGAAGGTAATGCACAGCACGCCGAGGATGACGGCGATGCCCTGCAAGACGCGGCTGAGGAGGAAGCGAAGCATGTGAAGGATGCTATAAAGCCAGACTTGAGCGGAGAGCAATCAAAGCTGCGGCACATGCAGGCCGTCATTGTGGATCTGCACGACCTTCCAGTCCCACGGCCAGCGGCCTTTCTTATGCCAGTGGAAGAACCACGGCTGCTCGATGCTGTTCACCTGCGAGATCACGGCATCGCTGAAGCCCATGCCTTTGCCCTCGATGCGTATCTTGATCTTCACCATGCCGAGGTCCGGCAGTGCCTGCATTTGCACGATCTGAGGCTTGATGGTGAGGGAAAAGAATCCGCCGAGCACCTGACGAGCATCTTCCACCGCGCTTTCGCGGTCATGGCCGTAGTCGTCCATGTAATCGTCGGTGAGCATGGCTTTCACGTCGTCCCAGTCACGTTCCTCCACGGCAAGGAGGAACGCGGTCTGGCGGGCCGTGATCTGCTCCTGAGGTGATCGGCCAAAGGCCCACCAGCCAAACCAGCCGAGGCCGATCAGCAGCAAGACGACGAAGATGAGAACGAGATGGATGCGTCTCATGGATTACTGCATGCGGTAGTAACCATCGGGATTGTAGAGCCAGTAGGCATCCAGAGGATTCAGGCGTGGCAGCAGGGAGATGGGTTTGCCGCGTTCATCGGTTGATTCAACGCTGCCACTGACGGTGTTCGGGTCGCCCGAGATCCGCGTTGGGCTGCTCGCTGGCTGCGGCTGAACGGTGTCAGGATGCCGCAGCAGCGCTGTTTCCTCGATCTCTTCGACGATCACGTCCACCCACTTCAGCTTCTGGGCGTCATCGGCGAACTCGTTCCAGTCACCCGTGGAAGCTTCCTTGTACATCCGTGCGATGAACTCCTCGCGCGAGATGCCCATCTTCTGCGCCACGGGGTCGGCGAGACGCTTCCACCATTCTTCGAGTTCCTTCACATTCTCGCGATGTTGCGTGAGGTTGCCCATCACTCCAACGCTGAGCTGGTGGTGCAGGATGAGCGCGTTTGGATAAGCATACGACTTCTTCGAAAGCGTGGTGATGCATGCCGCCATGCTTGCAGCGAAGGATTTCACCACGGTGTAAACCGGAGCCGTGGAGCCATTCATGGCCTTTAAAATCTTGTAGCCAGCCATGACGCTTCCGCCGGGGCAGTCATCGATCACGATGAAGATGGGGGCCTCGGGGTCGCGATTATTAAAGTAGGCGATGCGGTCCGCCACGCTGTCGGCGGTCTTCTGGGTGATCACGCCATTGAGCCCGATGGTGCGGTCGGAAAGCACGAGCTTCTTGCCCACGAGTGGATCCTTCGGATATGCGGGAGCTTTCCCAACGGCATAGCTGCGAGCGTCAGCTTCCTTTTGCTGAAGCTCCATCTGTAAGCTGAGCGCTGAGGTCTTGCTGCGCACAGTGTTCTCTTGCAGACGCATCTTGAAGCCGTCGATGTCAGCCTCGTTCTTGGCGATGCCATACTCCATGAGCAGCTTCTCATTCTTCCGGCGCAGTTCCACGAGCGTGGGATCATCTTTGGCCCGGCGCTCGGCTTCAGCGAGGTCGAGCTGCAATTTCATCTCCTCCATCTGAATTTGGATCTCGGCCAGAGCACGCTTCCGAGGGGCCAGCTTTTCATCCAGCTTCGTCTGATCCAGGGCGATTTGAGCTGAGATCTTCTCCCGCTCAGCCACGAGCTTGGCCGTCTCGGCTTTGATGGTTTCCAGCGGGTCCGGCTTTGCCGCAGCCGCTTGTTCGGCGGGCTTTGCGGCTTCCGCCGGTTTGGGCTTCTGCTCCTCGGCAAAGGCGAGGGCGCTGATGGCTAGAGTGGAGAGGAGAAGGGTTCGACGCATGGCAGCGGAGAATACACCCGCCGCCACGCCTTCGTTCAAGATTGTTCTTCAGCAGTCTGCATCATTTCAAAGCGGCACGAATGGCCTTCACCACCTCGGCAGCGAGGACTTCGGAGCCGGATGGGACGAAGTGAACGTTCGCGGGCTGGATCTGCAGTTCCTTCATGCGTGGCTTCACGAGTGTGTAGAGATCATTGATGGCAATGCCGTTGTCCTTCATCACTCGCAGCGCGGCTTCGTTGTAGCGAATGACATCGGCGTTGTTGCGATACACCTTCATCGGCTCATCGGGCACCGGCGTGGTGGTCGCGAAGACGAGCTTGGCACCAGTGGCTTTGAGCTTGGCCACGATCTCCCGCAGTTGCTTTTCATACACTTCCACGGTGGCCTGAGGAGGATCAGTGGCGAGGTCGGAGGTCGTCTTGCCATCGGCCTTCATGTGTTTGAGGTCATGCAGGCCCCAGTTGAAATGGATGACATCCCATTTACCTCCGTCGATCTGGAGCCAGCGGTCGATGGTTGCCACACCTGCGGTGGTGCCGCTGCAGTTCTCCATCTTCGTGCCGCGCATCGGGCGCAGGACGGTCATCTCATCCGCCAGCAGCTTCTGAACCACCGGCGTGTAACCCATGGAGATGGAGTCGCCGAGCAGGAGGACACGCTTTTTGGCCGGGGCATCGGCTGCAAAGGTGATGGTAGTGGCGAAACAGAGGAGGCTGAAAACAAAGGCGGTGCGCTTCATGGGCCGCTGAGAACGATGCTCCGCGCGCCGACTTTCACGGCTTCGTGCTCAGGGTGA
>JBIKIA010000483.1:0-4048 GCA_044361885.1 Prosthecobacter sp.
ATGGCGGCTTTGTCGGGCTGGTCGGGATGAATTTCAATTTTCACGCTGTGGACGGTGTCAGGCAGGCCATCGCCGATCATGAGGGTGGCGAGGCGGTGGTAGGTGCAATAGGCATCGAAGCGTGGGACGATCTTGGCGGGCTGGTCGTCGAGCGTGACGATGACCTGGCCGCAGTCGGGACCGACGAGGTCATACAATGCGCAGCGTGTGCCTTTGAACTTGAAGGTGATGGTCTCGCCGGGCTTTGAGCCAGTGTGCAGGTTCGGCAGGCGTGCGGCCCAGCGTTTTCCAAAGGTGTCTGTTTTGACATCGACGGCGGTGATGCCGCTGGAGAGTTTGGTGGCGCTGATGGGGATGAGCTTGGCGTTCTCGTAGTTCCTCGGATTGAAAGCTGCGGAGAGGGCGTGCGCGGCGGGTTTGACAGATGCCTCGGCGATGGGGCCGAGTGAACGAATAATGGCGGCGAGGTAGAGCTCATGGCCGGTCTCGACATGCGGATGGACGCTGTCGGGAGCGAAGACGAACTTGTCGCCGAGGGCTTTCTTTTCTTCGTCGGTCTTCAGGAGTTTGGCTTTCCACTCGAGTTTGCCGGCTTTGGCGAGTTTG
The DNA here is from genome assembly GCA_044361885.1 of Prosthecobacter sp. Lineage (GTDB taxonomy): Bacteria > Verrucomicrobiota > Verrucomicrobiia > Verrucomicrobiales > Verrucomicrobiaceae > Prosthecobacter. The sequence goes on from JBIKIA010000483.1 coordinate 607, forward strand.
GCGACTTCCATGCCCATGTGGATGGTGGGGATGCCGTAGTGATCGGCGACGCTTTCCATGGCGCTGGCGCTGCGCTGGAATTTGCCGTCGAGCAGGGCGGGCACGAGGGCCTCGGTGATGGTATAGACGAAGCAGATGTCGCACTCGGGGAGGGCGCGCCAGGTCTGGCGGACGATGCCCTCCATGCAGCGGATGATTTGCTCGGGCTGCGCGCCGCCATCATTGACGGCGAACTCGACGAAGAGGAGGTCGGGCTTTTGATCGAGCATGTCCTGTTTGAGACGGCAGACGCCGAGGTCGGAGCCGGTGCCACCGATGGCGGCATTGATCTCGCTGAGCTTGGCCTGCGGGTAGGTTTTCTGGAGATGGGCGAGCGTTTTGACGCGCCATCCAGGCTGCGCGGTGATGCTGCCGCCGAAGTAGCCGATCTTTAGCTCCGCGCCGGGCTGGCTGACTTTGGACAAGAAGTTTGGCAGGCCGGTGCGGGGGCGGCATTCCTGCGCCGCGACGAGTGGGAACTCGGGCTCGGCAGATTGGAGGCTGGCGAAGGTCAGAAGGCTGAGGAAGGCGAGGCGGAGGACTGGGATCATGGCGGAATGATGGAGCTGGGTTCTCTTTCGGTGGCGGAAAGTTTTCGGCAATTCTTTTTCCAAGGCTTGCCTTCCGTCGGGCAGTCACCTACAAAATCGCGTTCTCCCCAAAAATTATGAGCGCTGACTTCTCCACTCCCCAAATCCCCGCCCTCGGCATCATGGAACCCCTCGGTGACGAGGATCGCGACATCCTGAGCGGCTACGGCGAATTCCGTCCCGTGCAGCCCGGTAGTCATTTGATCGAGGAAGGCAGCGTGCAGACGAGCCTATATTTCATCATCAGCGGCAAACTCCACGCCACCGCCATGCGCGGCGGCCACAAGGTCCTGCTCGGCAGCGTCGGCACGGGCGAGACCGTGGGCGAGATCAATCTCCTCGATCCCTCCGCCGCCAGCGCCACCGTCACAGCGGTGGAGTTCAGCCAAGTCTGGTGCATCGACTCAAAGAGTCTGGAATCCTACATCAATGAGTATCCCCGTCCTGCGGCCTGGCTGCTGATCGGCGTCGGCAAGACCATCGCCCGCCGCCTGCGCTCCGTGAATGAGAAGATCGCCAGCTTCTACGGCGGCTGATGCGGCGCTGATCGCTTTAACAAACAGGCCAGACGAGAGTCTGGCCTGTTTGTTTGTGAGATGTTAGGAGATTTATCGGCCGAGCCACACGACGCCGAGCGGCGGGAGATCGATGATGATGCTCCATGGCTGGCCTTGCCATTCGGTCGGTCCGGCGGGCATCGGGAGTGGGTTCACCATGCCGCTGCCGGCGTAGCCGGGGGAGTCGGTATTGAGGAGCTCACGGTAGCTACCGGGTTCGGAGACACCGACGCGGTAGCCCTTGCGCGGCACGGGCGTGGCGTTGATGACGCAATAGACTTTGTCGCCATCGGGAGCTTTGCGGATGAAGGCAAAGATGCTGTGGTCGGCGTTGCTGGCATCCAGCCACTCGAAGCCGCCGCCCTCGTGATCGAGCGAATGCAGCGCGGGCCGTGTGGTGTAGAGCCAGTTGAGATCGCGAACGAGCTTTTGAAGTGAGGCGTGCTCCTCACCCATGAAGAGATGCCAGTCGAGGCTGCGCTCGTGGTTCCACTCCTGCCACTGGCCGAACTCGCAGCCCATGAAGAGGAGCTTTTTGCCCGGATGCGCCCACATCCAGGCGTAGAGCATGCGGAGGTTGGCGAATTTCTGCCAGCGGTCGCCGGGCATTTTGTTGATCATGCTGCCTTTGCCGTGAACGACTTCGTCGTGGCTGAGCACGAGGACGAAGTTTTCATCGTAGGCGTAGAGCATGGAGAAGGTGGCATCGCCATGATGATACTTCCGGTGAACGGGGTCCTCCTGCATGTAGCGGAGGGTGTCGTTCATCCAGCCCATGTTCCATTTGAAGCCGAAGCCCAGTCCGCCGGCGTCGGTGGGTTTGGAGACGCCTGGCCAGGCGGTGCTTTCCTCGGCGATGATGGTGGTGCCGGGGTGGAGCTCGTAGCAGACGCGGTTCAGATCGCGCATGAAGTCGATGGCTTCGAGGTTCTCGCGGCCACCGTATTTGTTCGGCACCCAGGCCCAGGGTTTGCGCGAGTAGTCGAGGTAGAGCATGGAGGCCACGGCATCCACGCGGAGGCCGTCGATGTGGAATTCATCGAGCCAGTAGAGCGCATTGGCGACGAGGAAGTTCTTCACCTCGGGGCGGCCATAGTTAAAGATGAGCGTGCCCCAGTCCTGGTGCTCGCCCTGGCGTGGGTCGGCGTGTTCGTAGAGGGCGCTACCGTCGAATCTGGCCAAACCAAAGGCGTCTTTCGGGAAGTGGCCGGGCACCCAGTCCAGAAGGACGCCGATGCCTGCCTGATGGCAGCGGTCCACGAACTCGCGGAACTCATCGGGATCACCAAAGCGGCTGGTGGCAGCGAAGTAGCCAGTGACCTGATAGCCCCAGGAGCCATCGAAGGGGAACTCTGACACCGGCATGAGCTCGATGTGCGTGAAGTTCATGCTCTTCACATACGGGATGAGGTCGTCAGCGAGTTCGCGGTAGGATTTGGAGCGGTTCTTTTGCTCAGGGATGCGCTTCCAGGAACCGAGGTGGACCTCGTAGATGCTCATGGGCGTGTGGTAGAGGTCGTTGACGGCGCGCTTTTGCATCCACTCGCCATCACCCCAGCCATAGCGGTCGAGATTGAAAACAAGGCTGGCTGTCTGCGTGCCGTGCTGGCCGAAGAAGGCGAAGGGATCGCTCTTGATGTGCAGCCCTCCGTCTGCGCCGAGTAGCTCGAATTTATAATGCGTCAGCTCCGTGATGCCGGGGATGAAAAGCTCCCAGACACCGGCTTCGATACGGTTGCGCATCGGGTTCACGCGGCCATCCCACTGATTGAAATCACCCACCACGGAAACGCGACGTGCATTCGGAGCCCAGACGGCGAACTGCACGCCGCTGACACCGCCGATGGTTTTCAAGTGAGCGCCGAAGCAGTCCCAGAGCTTTCGATGCGTGCCTTCGCGGAAGAAGTACATGTCCTGATCACCGAGGAAGGTGCCGAACGAATACGGGTCAGCCTGCCGGATGCTGCGACCGCCGTGGGTTTGGATCTCGATGTCGTAAGCCTGATCCAGGGCACCGACTGTGCCCTCGAAGAAACCCTGATCATTCACCCGCTCCAACGGCCACTCGGCGCTGCCATCGCGGGCCACGACCTTTACCGAATGCGCATTTGGCTGGAAGCTGCGGACGACGGTGGTGCCATCCGCCAGCCTGTGCCGCCCGAGAAATCCGAAAGGGTCGCCGTGGCGCGCTTCGAGGATGGCTTGGATCTCGGCGTTCGGTAGGGTGAGGTCGGTCATGTGGCTGGTCATTCGTTA
>JBIKIA010000067.1:0-13238 GCA_044361885.1 Prosthecobacter sp.
GTCGGGAAGGCGAACTGGTTTTCGATGGCGTTGTTGGTCATGTTTACCTTCCAGGTGGCGGAAAAGAGGCGGCCCACATTGCCACCCGTCATGGTGAATAGGTCCACGCCGCCGCTCACGACTTCGGAGACAAAAGGGAAGTCCCAGTAGAAGCGGGAATAGCCAAGGTTGCCTGGGCGAGTGGAGGGAGCTCCCTGCGGGCTGGGAGGCTCAAAAGCACTCGGCGCAGCGGTCGGGACCGAAGTGCCGCCATGAATGAGGACGACCAGCGTGGGCCGTGTGGCGCGGGCAAAAGGCCCGAAGCTGGGATTAAACCGATCGTTCTGCGGGATGACGATATTGGGATTAAACGGCTGCACCGGAGTCAGGCCGATGCTGGGGATCGTCTGGGCGGTGGCGATGGTGCCGAGCTGGGCGAGTGCCAGCAGGCTGAGTCCAAGACTGCGGGCCTTGTGATTGAGTTTGGAGAGGATGGATGTTGTTTTCATTGGAGCGGATGTGTTTGAGTTTGGAATGTTTGGTTTCGTGCCAGGGCAGTCTGACCTGCTGTTCACATCCACCCGATGCTGGCCGCCCCGCGAACTTGCGCAGATTCCGAAAAGATTTTTCACGCGGCCTATGCGCCCATGAAAAAGGCACCGTCACCCAGAGGTAACGGTGCCTGGAGAATTCAGGCTCTGAGAGAATCAACGCATCAGGGCGCTGGCAGCACTTCCACCTTGTAGAAGCGCTTTGGACTCACACTTGGTGCAGTGCCGGTGACGCCGCCGTCATCGGTCCACACCTTGGTCGTGCCATCGCCTGTGATGATGCCGGAGGCGGGGAACCAAGTGAGAAGCGTCTCGCTATAAAACACGCGGTAGCTGCGCTGTGGCAGGGTGGGGAAAGTCACATCGACATTCGGCGACGAAGGATTGCGCGTGGTGGTCCATGGGTAGCGATCACTGCCACCGGGATTCAGGCCGAAGAGATATTCGGACACGGCATCCAGACCATCTTTGTCAGCGTCGATGTTAGCGTCGGCATTGCTGAAGCGGTTCATGCCGTTGGCGATCTCGAACTCATCGGCCACGCCATCGCCGTCGCTGTCGGCGGCACCTTGTTTGATGATGGTGAAAGTGTCCGGCGTGGTGAAGGTTCCCGTCGTCGCGCCTTTCTCGATGTAGGTGGCGCTGAGGTTGTTGCCATTGATGTCGAGGTTCAAAGTGCCGCCGGTGTTGTAGCTGACATACATGGCTGCGTGATTGAGTGAGCCGCCATCCGCACTGCCTGCGCTGCCGGTGACGGTGTAAACCGTACCGAAGTGGTCGCGCGGGCCAGTGAGCGGCTTGATGTAGGCTCCAGTGCCGCTGGGGCGTCCGCTGCCTGCATTCTTCTTCATCGCATTCGTGAGGGTGCTGCTCACGCCGTAGTGGCTGTCGATGAGCATCGAGCGCTCATAAGCATGGCTGTGGCCGACGAGCACGACATCCGCGCCACCGTTTTCCAGGATGGGGCCGAAGTTGGTGCGCATCTGCACCATCTGGCCTTCGGTATCGCTGTCATGGCTGCCTTTGGAATACGGCGGGTGATGGAAGATCACGATGATCCAGGTCTTCGTCGTGCTGGCGAGATCGTTCCTGAGCCAGGCCGCCATCGGGCCGTCGCTGCCGTTTACTTCGATGGTGTTTCGGCTGCTGGTTTGGGAGTCGAGATTCACGACATGCACATTGCCGTAGTCCCAACTGAAGTAGCGCTCCGTGCCACTCGCCACACCACCGCATTCACCTGCTGTGGGGAAGGTGAACATGTCGAAGTAAGGGAAGTTCGCCGTGCTGCTCGTGCTGCCATTGTTGGCGTCATGATTTCCCAGGCAGGACCACAGCGGCATCTTGCGGAACATCGTGGAGTAGATGTCATAGAAGCCGGTCTGGTATTCGCTGTCGGTGCCGCTGTTGTAGGCGTTGTCGCCGAGCATGAGGCACATGTCAGGAGCACGTGCGCCGGTCCAAGCGTAGTAAGCATCGCGCACATCACGCTGGAACTGCGTGCCGCGTCCGCAATCGCCGACGACCCAGATGCGTGTGTCGGTGGCCGAGTTTGGCGAGGTGCGGAAACTGTGCTCGGCATCGCCGCCGGCGAGTGTGTCAAAGGCGGAGCCGATGCTATAGTAGTAGCGTGTGTAAGGCGTGAGGCCGGTGAGCTGAACGACGTGATCCGTGGCCGCAGCGGCTTCATTCACAGCGTTGGTGAGATTCGTTGGAGAGTCACCAAACCGCACACGACCCACCACACTCTGACTGCTGCGCCAGCGGATGACGATGCTGTTTTGATTGTTCATATTCAAATACGGCCCGCGTGTGAGCGTGCCGCTGCCAGGGCCGACATTCACCGTGACATTGACCGCGCTGGAGGTCACGAGATTGCCGTCATTGTCCGTGGCTATGGCGGTGAGGCTGTAGTTGCCAGCGGTGAAGCCTGACCAATCGAATGCGTAGGGCGAGGTGGTGTCTTCACCGAGCTTGGTGGCACCTTGATAAAACTCGACCTTGGTGATGGTGCCGTCCGTGTCAGCCGCATTCGCCGCGATACTGATGGTGTCGCCGACATTGAAGATCGTGCCGTTGGTAGGCGATGTGATGGAGACGGTCGGCGCAGCACCGACTTGGAGAGCTGCAGGCAGGAGCGTCACATTGTCGAGACCGATGATCTGGTCTGGCGAAGTCGCCACGGCATTGTCATCGACCCAGCGGAGGAGGAGTGTGGCAGCCGGAGCCCAGCCGCTGCTGAGTGTGAAATCCGTGGGAGCCACGGTGGTGACGCCAATGCTGTTTGGCACCTGAACGCCCACGCCGCTAATGGTAGGATTGAGCGCAGGCACGCCGATCCAAGATGTGCCGTTGTCGAGGCTGTAGAACAACTGATAACCCGGAAGTTCATTGGCCGATGCCGGTGCTGTGTAGCGGCGGATATCGTAGCCGATGCGCAGGGCGGTGATGATGCTCGCGCCAGTGTTGCTAAGCTGCCATTGGATGGCCATGCCAGAGACCGATGTCGGCGCGGTGGCAATCACGCGATCTGTGCTGGTCGCGCCTTGGGCATTGTAGCCATTGTTTTGGTTGGCCGTGGGCGCATTGTTCACAGTGAGAGCACCCGCAGCGGCCACCATGGAGGCGACGCTTCCTGTTGCACCGTTAGCCACGATGGGAACCGAGTCTGTCCAGGTCGAGTTCGTTGATGTCGTTGCTTCACCGTTCTTGATGGACCAACCCGTTGGTAGAGTTGTGCCTGCCGTGCCCATCGAGTCAAAGTTCTCGGAGAAGGCGACGGGTGCAGCGATGACATCGATCGCCACACTGGCGGAGGTGGTGATGCCGGCGTCGTTGTCGGTGGCTTTGGCGGTGAGTGTGTAGTTGCCAATTGTCACGCCAGACCAGGCGTAGCTGTAGGGTGCCGTCGTGTCTTCGCCGAGTTTGGTCGCACCTTGGAAGAACTCCACCTTGCTCACGACGCCATCGGTATCAGAGGCATTGGCGTTGAGAGTGATGCTCCCGGCAAAGACATCGCCCGCTGCGGGTGAGGTGACGGAGACTGTGGGTGCCACGTTATCGGCATTCGCCACCGTAATGACCACAGCCGTTGATGTGGCTGCGGTGGCTGCATTGTCAGTCGCCTTGGCGGTGAGTGAGTAAGTGCCGCTGATGACACCGGTCCAGGCAAAGGTGTATGGCGCAGTGCTGTCCTCTCCGAGCTTTGTGGTGCCATTGAAAAACTCGACCAGCGAGATACCATCGGTGTCCACAGCATCAGCGGCGAAATTGACCGTGGCAGGCGCATCGAAGCTATCGGTGGAAAGCGGTGCGGTAAGACTCACGACAGGAGGTAGGCTGGCATTGACGGTGACATTGACGATGCTTGAAAGCGTCGTCGCTCCGATGTTATCCACGGCGACGGCGCTGAAGGTATAGCTGCCGACTAGTAAGCCAGTCACGCTTTGCTCAAACGGCGCCGCGCTGTCCTCGCCCAATTTCACGCCGCCTTGGTAAAACTCGACCTTCGTGATGCTGCCATCCGTGTCAGCCGCATCGGCAGTGATCGTGAATGCGGCGGGCGAGGTATAAGCGGCATTGTTCGCTGGAGCGGTGATTGCCACTGTGGGTGAGGCATTGACGGACGTGCTGAAGCGGCGTGCAGTGGTGCTCGCGACATTGATGGTATCCGTGACGCTCGCATACCATTCGTAGTGGCTGCCAGCTTCCAGACCGGTCCAACTCAGCGAGGCGCTGGTGCCACCTGCGATCACATTCGCCGTGCCGAGAGGAATCCAGTCCGTGACGGCACTCTGCATGTTGTAAGGCAGGGTGAACTGGCTGTCCGCATCGGTTTCAAACGTGCCTGCGGCTGAATTGACTGGGTTTGAAACGCGGTAGGTCTTGGCGTTGATCGTGTTGTTTGCAGGTGAGAAAGTGAAGTAGCGCAACCAGCCGTCGCCGCCATTGGTGCGGCCTTGGTAGTCCTGGAGGATGCTGTAAACCGTGCGGCCCTGGAAGGTATCGCTGCGCTGGCCTTCACCGGCGACGTGGCCGCAAAGCATCATGAAGAAGTTCGGGTTGTCCTTCAAGTCATCGTAGAAGTTTTGACCCTGGGTGCTGAACGAAGCGGGATTGCCCGTGTTCACGATCCAGTGGCTCGTCACGATGGCCCGGCGATTTGGGAAGGCCTTCATCACCGCATCTGCCCAGTCGAGGATCGCCTGATAGTTCGACTTGGCACGGGCATCGTATTCCAGGTGGATGATCACAAAGTCCAATCCACTCGCGCTGAATAGCTGGTAGTTGTTGTTATTGTTTGTCAGCGACTGACTAGCGCCCCAGTAACGACGTCCAGCAAAGCGGCTCGTGCCGAAGGTTTGGTTGTAGTTCACATTCGCGCCGCCGGCATTGCCGATGGAGGTCTGGTCATGATTGCCAGGAGCTGCGCCCCAGGGAATGCCATGCGCGCGGAGCGTGGTGGCGGGGTTCTCGATGCGCTTCATCGACTCATCAGCCACGACCCATTCGGCAGGCACCGCGTCGCCATTCTGCACGATGTCGCCCATGTGACTGACAAAGGCGAGATTCAGCGCGTCGCGATTATCGACAAACCACTGAGTCTGTGCATGGAAGGTGGCGGAGCGGCCATTGTTACTCAAGTTCTCCGAGTAGAACTGCGTGTCAGGAAGCGTGGCGATGGTGAAGTCAGCACCTGGCGTGGCAGGCGTCGTCTTGCGGCCATAGAAAGTCACCGTCATCGCATCGCTCTCAGGATCGCTGAGTAAAACATTTAGCGTCGTGCTGCTGCCAATGCCCGAGGCATCCGCTGCAGGAGTGGTCGCGGTGATCACGGGGGCTTGATTGGAATTTGGGACTACCGTGATGCTGACGGTTGTCGAGGTCGTCGCCGCGCCGCTGCTGTCCGTGGCTTTGGCCGTCAGCGAATAGGTTCCAGCGGCGACGCTGGTCCAATCGAAGGTGTAGGGAGCTGTCGTGTCTTCACCGACCTTCGTGGAGCCCTGGAAGAACTCGACCTTCGTCACGGTGCCGTCGCTGTCTGCTGCCACCGCCGCAAAGGAAACCGTTGCAGGTGCCATGCCCGTGTAAGCAGGCGTCGGGGCCGTGAGTGTGACGGTGGGTGCTGCGTTAGAAACGAAGGTGGCACCTTCAACCCATGTCGGGCCCGAGGTCAGTGTGCCCACCGGGACACCAGCAGCGCCGGGGCTGTTGGCCGTCGTGTTGCCAGTGCCTTCATTGAGACCGAAGCGACCGATGAGGCCAGCCGCAGAGGCGATCTCCAGATCTTTCGCCGCGAGGATGTCCGCCGCAGAGCGAGCGTAGTTCCAAACGCGCACTTCATCCATGCGACCCGCAAACGCGCCTTCACGAACTCCAGTGGAATTGAGTGCAGCGCCAATGCCGAAATGCTGGATACTATCGTAGCGGGGCAGCGCGCCCGCGGCAGCCGTGGCGGTGCCGACTTGCACGCCATCGAGATACATCTTCCATGTCGCTGTCGCGCCATCATAGGTGACTGCGGCGTGATACCATTGGTTGTTCACGATGGGAGTGTTCGTGGCGGTGATCGGATAGTTCTGACCGGAGGTCAAACCTGACGCCGGATAGGTTTCAAAGTCAGCCACGAGGATGCCAGCGGTGGTCACACCGAAGAAGTAATCGCAGTCAATGTTGGCACCATCTCCTTCACCTCGGCCTTTGCCAAAAAGAGGCACACCTACCACGCCACCACTTCCCGAAGTAGCAGTGACACCCGTGCCTTCTTTGCGGAACCAGCACTCCAGAGTCAAGCCATTGCTCGGCGGTCCACCAGCGTTCAGCTCCGGCGCAGCGCCCATCGCAACATAGTCATCCACGCCATCAAAGGCGAGAGAGGTATTCGTCGGCAGATTCAGTGGGTCCAGCGTAACCGTAATCGTGACGGCGCTGCTGGTGGTGGCAAAGCCATCGTTGTCCGTGGCGCGTGCGGTGTAGTTGTAGATACCAGCATTCAGGCCAGCTTCAGCGAGAGAATAAGGAGCCGTGGTGTCTGTCGCGACGAGGGTGCCGTTGCGGAAGAATTCCACCTGCGTGACCATGCCATTGGCATCTGCGGCGGTGGCATCCACGGAGTAGGCCACTGGTTTGACGAGAGACGTGCCAGTGGTCGGAGCCGTGATGGCGACGCTCGGAATGACCGGTGCTTCAAAGAAGGCAAAGCTGAACATGTCTTCAGCCGCTGTGGCGCCATCCTCAAGCACCGGAAGTCCCGAAGCTGGCGAGTCGCGGCTCTCAATGATCCATCGTGTGTTCGCGGCATCCCACTGATACGAGACGTGGTTGTCGATGTTGTTGGTGCCACCGCCCTCAGGGCTGATGATGAGCACGCCGGTGGCGTTGGTCATGCCTGGGATGGTGAGATACCACTGACCTGTCAGTCCCTTAGTGACGGTGAAGGTGCCGCCTGTTACATCGGTGCTAGCATCGCTATTGACGCGGCCCATGCATTTGAGTCGCTTGGTTCCCACGTCAGCCGAGCCAAGGTAAACAAAGGCAATGGGGTCCTGTTCATTGTTCGTCCCGTTTGTGTAGCTGTCGCGCACCCACATGGAGAACGAGCCGTTGGCGTTTGCCCGAGACAGCGCGTAGTTGTCCTCGTTCTTTACATGGTTGACGAGAAGGATGCCGTTCTGTGAGGTGTAGCTCGCATTGATGGTGGTGAGATTCAGGCCAAAGACACCTGCGCCTGCTGTGGTGAACTGCGTTCCCAAAGCGATTCCAGTAGAGCCAATGAAGGTGTCTGTCGCGCCGCTGTTCGCAGCGGTGGAGTTTCGTCCAAGACCACCGAGCCACTGTGAATACGGGAAGTGTGAGGCAGCGATGTTGATGTTCACTTCCTCGCCTGCGGAAGACGCGTTGTTCGTGGTGATGTAGTAACGGACAGGAGTCGCCACGACATCGATTTCAGGGGCCACTGTCGCGTAGAAGAGCCCAAAGGTGTCACTGTTGTTGCGCCCATTCTGCGCCACGCTGGCGATCAGTGCGCCCGTGGTGTAGTCATTGGCATAACCGAGGGTGATGTTGAAGTCGCCCTTATTGCTGCCTGAACGGATGGCGAAGTTGGGAGTTGTTCCTGCTGTCGTGGTGACGGTGACTGACGTGGTGTTATTGCCAGTGTCGTTTTGCACGACATTGACATTGCCAAACTCGGTGGTTTGGGCCGTGACAAGCACGGGCAGCAGTAGAGCGACTGCGGCGAGGGTGGAGCGGATCATGGGTTGGGGGGAGTTGTCTGGGAAAGACTTTTCAAGGAGGCGAGTGCCTGATGGGCCTGCTCGGCGATGAGCTGTATGGCGTGCGCGCCACGTTCGAGATTGGGAAGTGCCTGGATGTGCGTGATCAGGGCCTGCCACGCCGCCTGAGATTCACGGATGCGGCCCGCCTGGGCGAGAACACTCGCGCGTTTCGTCATCCAGGGTTCGGGCCTGGGTGCGGTCTGCTGCAAAACATCCACACGAGTGAGCGCGGCGTCATAGCGACCGAGTACGACCTCCAATTCCAGGGCTTTCATGACCAATCCCGGGCTATTGCCGAGACGCTTCAAATGCACTTCCAGCAGGTCCGCAGCTTCTTCGTTTTGCTGCTGAGAGATCAGCGCCTCCACTACTTCCTGTACGAGGTCAGGTTCGGCATTCGGCGTCTTGATCAAGGCGGCATGATAGTCTGCCAGCGCAGCATTGTGTTCCTTCAACTGAACCAAAGCTCGTGCTCGTGAGGCGAACGCACCGCCATGATCGGGATACTGGGTGATGAAGTCATTCAACACTGCCTTGGCGGCGGCGAATTGCCCGGCTGTCGCGAGTGCTTGTCCGCGCAACCAGTTGGTCGCAAACTTGCCTGGAGCCAGGCGATCCGCCTTTTCCAGATCTACCAGCGCCGACTCCCAGGCTCCATGAAGCACATTTAAGAATCCACGCCGATACCAAAGCTGCCCGTCTTCTGGATGCGCTGCAATTTCCTCATCTGCGCGCTCCAACTCCTCATGATAGGCACCATGTCCATGCGACAGGGTGGCCCATCCCGAACAAGCGATGAACAGGAGTATAATGAGAGATCGTTGGGACGACGATGGGTTTCGCATGGATGTTCATAGGGCCGTAGATGTGACAAATCCCAAGCGACGGTTACGACACGCGAAAAGCTCTGTGATGTTTGAAAGCGTGGTCAAGACCTGATGAGTCAAGGGTTCCAGCCGCATCACAAACTTCAAATGGAGAGCCAAGGTGACGATAAGTTCACGCGCGCCAAAGTTATTCACTCACCGCAAGTCGGAAGAACAGCAGTGCAGGAAGTGGACCTGAGTCATTGCTTGCAGTGGCGTCGATGATCTGCGGATCGTCCGTGGGAGCAGAGGCGCTGCTTTCAGCAATGTTGACAGTGATCACGCCATTGTTTTGACCACTGCGGAACCAGTCGCGCAGATTGGCAGACCATTCGACCACACCAGTGACCCCAGCACGATTCAGCGCACGCTTGAAGCGGAAGATGGCGGTGTTGGTCGTGACATGAGCGGTCGTTGCTGCGACACTGCCGCCATCACCAGGAAGGGTTCCCATGAAGTACTCGACCACGTTTGGCACGCCATCGTCATCCGCATCATCGCCTGCGCCTCGCTTCATCGGATCGGCGATGTTTTGGGCAAACCAGTTTTGCGCCGGAGCATCCGCGATGCTGGCATTCGCGCTGGCAGGAGATCCCGCGACGTGACCGGAGCCGCTGCCAATGGAAACGATGATGGTTTCGGATCCTTCAGCGAGAGTGTCAGTCAGAACCGTGAGAGGCAAGTTTGCCGATGCCTGACTCGCTGGGATGGTGAAGCTGCTTTGGAAGCCGGAGTAGTCCGCGCTGGAAGTGGCGGTGCCGCTGGCGGTCAAAGGAACGGTGAGGGATGCGGTCGTGTCTCCCGTGCGGCTAATGCTAAAGATGAGAGCCTGATCCGCTCCATGCTCGCCAGCGGTCGCATCTGTGGCGGTGATGGTGACTTCAGGCAGGTTTGAAGCAGGCACATATGGGATGGCGATGAAGCGCAGGTCGATGTTTTCGTGGGTTCCATTCACTCCCTCCAGATCCTGAGTGAAGATGCGGAAGCTGTTTCCGCTGGCCGACCAAGCGATGAGATTGTCCACGGCCGTGCTCGCTGCCGCGCCATTGGTGGCATCCGCCGTGATGAAGATGGCGGCTGTGCTGGGATTGATGACGCTGCCATCGCCAAACGTGAGATCGACTCCATCAACCCCAAGCGCTGCGGTCACTCCCAGTGTGGTCGCAGCGTTGTTCGTCGTCGAGACAGTGCCTGTGCTGCTGACTTTGCCCGCATACACGCCTGGAGCGGCTGGCGGGAGATAAACGAAGGTGAATTCATTGTCCTGAGTGCCGCCCGCATTGTCGCGGGTGTCGATGACCCAGTTGCCACCGACGATGCGCACCGAACAGACGTTATCCGCGAGCGTGCCGGTGTCGCCATTGGTGAAGACGAGCATGTTTCCCGCAGTCGATAGACCGTTCACTGTGTAGGTGCCTGCACCGCCGGATTTTGTGATGGTGACACCGGCTGGCAGGTTGCCCGCGATGATGCCTGCGGAGGAGTTCACACTGGCTCCGGTGAAGCCGCTGGCATACGGCAGGAAGGCCACACTGACGCCGGAGGATTGCTCGCTCGTGCCTGGATTTGCACCAGCGGCGTTGTTGTTCGTGTTGTCGAGCACGCTGACAAAGACATTGCCGGAGCCATTTGAATATGGCTGGCAGATGTTGTCATTCGAGCTGTTGCCCGTGCTCATGGGACCGCCCCAGTTGTTGGCGAGAGTGATGCCGCTGGCGAATGGTACGCTGACGCCATTGATCTTCAATTCGAGGTCTCCGATGTCGGTGCCTGGCAGATTAAACTGACGTGGTGAAGGACTGGTCTGTGCCACGGTCCATCCGGGCAAATCAAAGGTGCCAATGGAGATGTTCGCGGGATTGGGTGTCGGAGCTTCGGTGAATACGGAGATCGTCACGGCTGCCGAGGTCGTGGTCTGGCCGACGCTGTCCGTGGCCCTTGTCGTGTAAGTGTAGGTGCCGGGGCCGACAGCCGTGAGCGAAAGGCTGAAAGGAGCAGTGGTGTCTTCACCGAGAAGCACTGGAGTGATGGTGCCACTGAAGAACTCGACCTTCACGACAGGTGCTTCATTGTCCACGGCATCGGCAGTGATCGTGACATCCACAGGAGCCTCCAGCACGGAACCCGTCGCGGGAGCAGTGATCGAAACCACAGGCAGCATGTCGCCCAGATTCACGGTGATCGAAGCGACGTTGGAAAGGGCGACGAGGCCTGAGTTGTCCACGGCCACGGCATTCACGTTGTAGCTGCCTGCCGGGACAGCATTCCAGGTGAACTCATATGGAGCCGTGGTGTCTTCGCCGATCTTGTTGCCGCCATTGTAGAACTCGACGCGGGTAATCGTGCCATCCGTATCCACAGCAGTGGCGGCGAAATTGATCGTCGCTGGTGAAGAGAGGATCGCGCCGGTCGATGGCGTGTCCAAAGTCACTCTCGGAGCCACTCCAGGTGCGGTGGAAAAGCGGCGAGTGGCCGAGGTGGTGAGATTGATCGAGTCGCTCGCGGTCGCATACCATTCATAGTCCTTGGCGAATTCGAGGCCGGTCCAGTTCAGCGAAGCGCTCGTGCCACCAGCGACGACATTTGCCGTGCCCAGAGGCACCCAACCGGAGACTGGCGCCTGCATGTTATAAGTCAGATCATAGGTGCCATCGAAGTGCGGTAGTCCATCACTCAAAGCCGCAGCGCGATTCAGCGTGGGTGACCAGCTCTCAACACGGATGCGGTTATTCGCTGGTGAGAAAGTGAAGGTGCGAAGGAATCCGTTGCCGCCGTTTTGCAGACCCTGGTAGTCGCTGAGCACAGAATAGACGGTCCGTCCTTCAAAGGTGTCGGAGCGACGTCCTTCCGCATGAATGTGTCCGCAGAGCAGGAGGAAGAGGTTGGGGTTGTCCTTGAGGTTGTTATAAATCGCCGCGCCCTGTGTGCTGAAAGTGGCGGGGTTGCCCTGACCGATGATCCAGTGGCTGGTGACGATGGCTCGGCGATGTGGATGCGCTTTCAACAAGGCGTCCGCCCAGTCGAGGATGTCCTGGTTCGGAGTGGTGTCGTAGGAAAAATGGATGGAGATGAAGTCGAGGCCACCCGCGCTAAAGAGCTGGAAGTTGTTCGTGTTATCCGTGCCGTAGTTGCCACCATAGTAGGAGCGGCCAGCGAAGCGCGAGACATTGAAGTATTGATTGAAGAAGGAGGTGCTGCCGGTGTCGTAAGCGCCGAT
The DNA here is from genome assembly GCA_044361885.1 of Prosthecobacter sp. Taxonomy (GTDB): domain Bacteria; phylum Verrucomicrobiota; class Verrucomicrobiia; order Verrucomicrobiales; family Verrucomicrobiaceae; genus Prosthecobacter. The sequence goes on from JBIKIA010000067.1 coordinate 11,888, forward strand.
GGGATCAATGTCATGATTGCCCGGCGCGAGGCCATACGGAATGCCATGAGCCAGCAGTGTGGTCAGTGGGTTTTCCAGATTGCCCATGGCGGCACTGGCGCGTTGCCATTGGATCGGATTGCCGCCGAAGTTGCCATTTTCCACGATGTCTCCCATGTGACTGACAAAGGCCACATTGCGAGTGACGCGGTTGTCCACGACCCACTGTGTCTGCGCGCCAAACGTGCCCACAAGCTGCTCCACGGTGACAGTGTTTGCACGAGCCGCGGAGCCTTCTGAATAATACTGCGTGTCAGGAATGGCGACGAGCGTGAAGTCTGCTGCCGGAGTAGCAGGCGCGGTCGGGCGACCATAAAAGGTCACGGTCATCGCATCGTCATTCGGGTCACTGAGACCGACCTGCAAGTTCACCGAACTGCCGGTGATGGTGGCGGCGTCTGTGGGGGCGGTGAGTGTGACGACCGGCGGCTGATTCGGATTTGGCTGAATGACAAGGCTAACAGCGCTGCTGACGCTGCCTGCGCCGAGATCATCAATGGCGCGTGCGGTGACGGCATAAGTGCCCGTGGCGGGTGGCGTCCAGGAGAAAGTGTAAGGTGCGGCCACATATTCACCGACCTTCACTCCATCGACTCGGAACTCGACCTTCGCCACACTACCACCGACATCACTCGCGTCGGCGCTGAAGCTGACCGGATAAGGCATGAAGGAAGTGGCGTTGTTCACTGGTGCCGTGAGAGACACCGTCGGTGAAGTGTTGGCGGTCGCAAAGGGAGCACCAGGAACCCAGGCTGGGTTGTTCGTCAGCGTGCCGACTGTTACACCTGTGGAGCTTGCGGCGCTGATGCCGTAGCCTTCATTCAAACCAAAGCGTCCGATCAATCCGGCACCGCCGCCGAGTTCGAGATCTTTAGCAGCCGCGATCTCAGCCGCGCTGCGAGCATAGCTCCAGACGCGAGCTTCATCGATGACACCAGCGAAGGCTCCTTCTGAAACGCCAGTCGAGTTGAAGGCGGCACCGAGACCAAAATGCTGAATGCTGTCGTAACGCGGCACCGCACCCGCGACGGAGATTGTGGCTGAGCCGACTTCGACGCCATCGAGATACATTTTCCAAACTCCTGTAGTGCCATCAAAGGTCGCTGCTGCGTGATACCATGTGCCTGTGGAGATGGGCGTGTTCGTGGCGGTGATCGGATGATTCAAGCCAGTGGCCATGCTTTCAAAATCACCGACGAGAATGCCACCCGTGGTGATACCGAAGAAGATATTGCAGTCGATGTTGCCGCCATCGCTCTCGCCGCGACCTTTGCCAAACAAGGGCACCGCTGTGACACCGCCGCTGCCAGAG
>JBIKIA010000068.1:0-13225 GCA_044361885.1 Prosthecobacter sp.
CACGATCTGCACGAAGTGCTCAAAGAACTTCGATGCCATGTCCTCATAGGCTGTGTTCACGCTGCCATCGGGCCGCTGCGCCAGTTCGAGAGACATGTTCAGCATCGTCAGCGCATAAAAGGCCATCCACGCCGTGCCATCGGCCTGCTCCAGCCTTTGTCCATCCGGCAGCGCCCGAATGGTGCTGGGAGATCAAGATCGCCTTATCGAACCAGGCCACATGGTTTCTATTCCAGAACATATCAGACACAGCATCTCAGCTGGCCCTGAGGGAGTGGCTTATCTTGAGGCTGGGGTGTGCGTTGCACCCAATCTCAGCGATTGACTGTGATGGCGAGCGATGAACCTCAGTTACTCGCTGCACCGCAGTCCGAAAGCCAACTTTGCTGTTTCAATAGCCGCTGGAATCTCCCGAAAACACCAAAGGAGAACCGGTCCAGAGGTCCGTGCCGAAGATTCCTCGTGAGATTCGCGCCGCAGCGGCAAACAAGGGCTGGCATGACTCCACTTTGCTCCCATCAACTTCCGCTCTCGACGAACCGACGCGAGTTTCTCCAGCGCACCGGGATGAGCCTCGGAGCGCTAGCGCTGGGCACGCTCTTGACCGATGAGGCCCGGGCGGCGAGTGCGCTCGCGCCGAGGAAGCCGCCGCTGCCGTGCAGGGCGAAGCAAGTCATTCACATCTTCGCAGGCGGTGCAGCGTCGCACCTCGACACCTTTGATTACAAGCCGACGCTGGAAAAGTTCCGCGACCAGACGGCCGCCGCACTCATCGCCGATTTGAAGCAAAAGGGTCTGCTCGATGAGACGCTCATCATCTGGGGCGATGAGTTTGGCCGTCCGCCGAACACCGCCGGACGCATCAACGACTCCAGCGGCCGGGACCACTGGAACAAGGTCTATTGCTGCTGGATGGCCGGCGGCGGCGTGAAAGCCGGCACCGCCTATGGCGAGAGTGACGAACTCGGTGCCGAACCCGCCAAGGACCCCGTTCACCTCCACGACCTTCACGCCACCCTCCTGCGCCTGCTCGGCTTCGACCACACGCAGCTCACCTATCGCTACAACGGCCGCGACTTCCGCCTCACCGACAACTACGGGCAGATCGTCAACGGCATCATCGGCTGAACAATACTCATCATGAGACGCCTCGCGATGCCAATCGTTCGAGGATCATTGAGACGCTGGCCCATGAGCTGAGGGCCTGGCCCCGGTCAACGAGGGCATCTTCCTGATGACATTGAGTCAGTGGTATGACAAGGTTACGGTAGCCCCATGCTATCGAAACGTTTATCTTCCGCTGTCGAGTTGCCTGACATTCAGGCCGCGTTTTTTGCGCGGATGGGGGGGCGGCAACAGTTTCAGGGGTTGTTTGAGCATCTGCCGGGGGGTTGTTTTTTCGTGAAGGATGCGGAGGGGCGGTTCATGGCGGCGAATGCACTTTGTTTGAAGCGGATGGGCTTCAAATCGGAGGCGGAGGTGATCGGGAAGACGGATGCGGAGGTGCATCCTGAAAGGGTGGCGCGGGAGATTCGGGAGGATGACTTGCGGGTGATGAAGTCGCGGGAGCCACTGGTGGATCGCGTGGAGGCGCTGTTCATCCGCAGCCAGGCGAAGGACTGGTATGTGACGACGAAGCTGCCGATCCTGGACACCCAGGGGGAGGTGATCGGGGTGATGGGCTTTGTGCGGCCGTTCCATGGTGGCGAGATGCTCCAGGCGGGGCTGGCGAGGCTGGAGCCGGTTGTCGCCTGCATTCAAAAACAGCACGGGCGAAAAATCGACATTCCCCGGCTGGCCAAGCTGGCGCATGTATCGTCGCGGCAGCTGCACCGGTTGTTCCAGGCGGCGTTTGGGATGAGCACGCAGGTTTTCATCGTGCGCACGCGGGTGCAGGCGGCCAGCGATGAGCTGCTGCTGACCGAGCTGCCGATCAGCGAGATCGCCCTGAAGCATGGTTTTTGCGATCAGAGCGCCTTCAGCCGGGCCTTCAGCGAGCACACGGGGGAGACGCCGTTGCAGTTCCGCCGACGGCATCGGCGGGGTGGTGAGTGATGTCCGATGGATACAAAAAGACGGCGAGGCGTCACAAGACGGTTTGCGGCGGCAGCGGCTAGATTTTAAGCGTGATTTTCATGCGTTTCCCAACCCTGACCTTTGCCGCCCTGGCCCTTTTCCATGCCAGCGCGGCTTGGGCTGCACCCATCATCTGGGGTGGAGGGCCGCGGGCGATTTTGTCGGATGCGGATGTCTCGACGAATGGCGTGCTGGTGCGGGCGATGGCGAAGGCGGGGGCTTCCGCTCCGGTGGTGAACGGGGTGACGTTTGCGCCGTTTCCGGGGCCGGACACGCTTTCGGGGCAAAATGCGGTGAACTATGCCGCTGGGGCGCTGCCGACGGGCGGAGGCATCAGCGCGGCGTATGCGACGATGCTGAGTCAAAACGATCATCGCACCACGACGGGCACGGGAGCGGGCACGACGATGACGTTGACGCTGAACCAGCTCGTGGTGGGCCAGCATTATGAGATCCAGCTTTGGTTTCACGATGGCAATGCCTCGGGCCTCGGCACGCTGATGGTGAGGTCGCCCGCCTCGCTCGATCCGTGGGTGCTGCTGGATGCCAACCCCTCCAATGCGGCTGGCGGGCGCGGTCAGCATGCCATCGGCACCTTCACGGCGGATGCGACGACGCAGGTGATCAATCTCACGGGCACGCCCATCGTGGCTTTGCAGGCTTATCAGCTCCGTCGCGTGCCAGCGCCGCTGGCGCAGGTGGCGTGGGAGAGCTGGAAGGAGACGACGGGGCCGTCCGATGTGTCCACGCAGGGCACGCTGGCCCGGGCCTATGCCTTTGGCGGCACGGCTCCGGCGGCGGCGCTGAATGGCGTGAGCTTCTCGCGCTTCATCGATCAGAGCGGCGATACGTTATCGGGCTTCACGAGCGTCGGCGCGGATGGCTTTGGTTCGGCATCGGCACCGTTTTCGACCTTGCCAGCGGATTATCGGACGCTGCTGGCGGGCGCGGCGTCGGGCGGTCGGGCGGGAACGCTGACGCTGAGTGGTCTGCAACCCGGCCAGTGGTATCAGGTGCAGGTTTGGGCGAATGACTCGCGGGCAGCAGCGGGCGGTCGCATCCAGCGGATCAATGGCTCGCTGTTTCTGAACACGAATCCGGGAGGTCCGGCGGATAATCTGGCGCATGAAGGCGGGCTGGGGCACTGGATGCAGGGAGCGTTTCAGGCCACGGCGGCGGCGCAGCGATTCGATTTTGTTTCCAGCACCGCGGTGCAACTGAACGCGCTGCAGCTCCGCGCCATCGCGGCCCCTGACAGTGCACTCATGGCGCTGCGAAACCGGCGGCTGATGGCACTTCATGCCTATCTGGACGGCACTTTCACCACGAGCATCAACTGGGTGGGCGTGCAGGCGCGGTTTGCCATCGGGGATCTGGCCCGGGCGCGATCCAGCCTGACCACGGCAGCGGCGGGCGCGGCCTCGGGCACGCTGGTGCCGACCTCGTCATTCCATCTGTGGCCGGCGATGGATCTCTTCATGCGGCGGAAAAAATACATCGATGAGCTTTCGCGGGAGCGCATGATCTCCACGCTGCGGCGCTTTGATTACCGGAACTGGTCGAACACCTCGAACCTGAGCAAGCTGGCGTGGACGATGCGCACGATGGGCTCGCAGGAGTTTGGCGAGTCGAGCTTCATCTTCCCGGCGAATGCGTGGCGCGATGCGGACCCACGCGGCTACGGGCCGCTGCTGGCGCGGTTGGAGCAGGAGGCGCGGCAGGGCACGGGCGAGTATGCCAGTGCGCCCTACGGCTGGTATAACATCATGCCCACGCTGTCGCTGGCGCAGCTTTCGGATGATCCGGTGCTGCAAAGCCGGGCGCGGGTGTGCTTTGATGCGCACCTGGCGCAGCTCGCGGCGCAGTGGATGCCGGGCAGCTATCTGGCGACATGGAGCGGGCGCTCGTATCCGTTGTCAGGCTCGGCGATGAGCCTGGGGCGGCTGCTGTGGTATTGGTTCGGCGATGGCGGCCGTGCGGGCGAGGCGCAGGAGATCCTGATGCCGGCCTCGATGGATTACGAACCGCCGCTGGGCATCCTGCGGGCGGCCACGGAGCGCACCACGGTGCATACGACCCGGCATCGCTGTGATTCATTTCAAACCGCGCACATCTACAAGAACGAATACGGCTTCTTCAGCCACGATGGCGCGGGCGGTGGCGATCAGCAGTATCCAGACGGGCTGCGCTGGCGTGGGATGCAGAGTTACCTGTGGGTGACGCGGCCCGCCGTGGACACGCCCGCCACGGTGCGGGCCTCGAACGCTCCCGGCAATGCGAACGCGGACTATTCCACGCTCCAGCATCGCGATGCGCAGGTGATGGCTTTTGACCTCAGCTACCGCACCATCGACATCCCGTATGCGCTTGGTTATGTGCCGGGCAATTACACGGCGATGATCAACCAGACCGGCGCGGCTACACCCGCCGATGGCCGGCCGCGCATCTTTCTGAATTACGACCGCGTCATGGTGGCGATCACGGCGGATGTGCCCTTCACCTGGGACCCGGCGAGCGGCATCTACTGCCCGTGGCCGAACATCCGCACGGGCGACTCGGAGTTCCGCATCGCCGTGGGCGGCGTGGGCTTTCCGCGAGTCGATCCCACGGGCTTCACGGCCACGGTGGATCGCGCGAACAACCGTTTTGCCATCGCCATCGAGGTGGGGCATCCCGAGGAGTTTGCGGGCACCACAGCGGCGGAGAAGCTCGCGGCGTTTCAGGCCTCCATTTTGGCAAACACGAGCCTCACCCGCGATCCGACCACCAGCCCGACGACCGCCCGCTACACCACCCGACGTGGCGATCAGCTCCGCGTGACGAGCAAGTCCGGCACCGGGCTGAAGACCGCTTTTGTGAACAACGTGCCGGTGAACTACGACGACACCTGGCCGATGATCGAGAACCCGTGGATCAGCCAGCCGCAGCGCGGAGCCAATATCACGATGAACGGCAGCGGCACGCAAACGCTGCTCAATTTGGCCAACTGGACCCGCACGGAGAGCATGCCGCCCGTCACCGATCCGCTGCCCGTGATCGCGGCGGCCACAGCCCGAGGCATCACGACCTCTGCGGGCACGGCGGCGGGCACGCTGACGCATCCCGGCGTGCCTGCGGCGGAGGTGACGCTGTTTTGGGGCACCAGCGATGCGGGCACTTCCAATCCCGCCGCATGGGCGAACAGCGTGGCGCTGGGCTCTGTGAGTGCTGGTCAGCTCCTCGTGAACCTCACTGGCCTGCCAGCGGACACGAATCATGTGTATCGCTTCCGTGCGGTGAATGCCGCTGGCACGGTCTGGACCACTGCGACGACTTTCCGCACCTCGGCCATCCCGCCGCCGGGCGTGCCGGGGAATCTGCGCTTCACCCTCACGGCAGGCAGTGTGCCGCTGACGTGGGATGCCATGCCGGATGCCGCCAGTTACCTCGTGCGCCGGGCCACGGCCTCCACCGGACCTTTCACCACGCTCGCCAGCGACCTCACGACACCGGCTTTCACCGACACGACGGCGGTCAGCGGCACGACCTACTTTTATGTGGTGGCCGCCGTGGGTCCGGGTGGCACCAGCGGCGATTCCGGCCAGCTCCAGGCCACGCCCGCCGTGCTGCCCGCCGCACCCACGGGCCTGGCAGCGAGCACGGCCTATCGGTTTGCCCGCCTGACATGGACGGCGGTGCCCTGGGCCGCCAGTTACACAGTGAAGCGCGGCAGCACGAGCACGGGGCCTTTCAGCACGCTGGCGACCGGCATCACGGACACGAGCTTTGAGGACACCACCTCCGTGCATGGCGTCACCTATCATTATGTCGTCTCCGCCACGAACCTCGTCGGCGAGGGGCCGAACTCGGCCTCGCGCAGCATCGCGGTGAATGTCGCCAGCCACATCGCGGAAACCTCGGGCGCGTGGAGCAGCATCGCGTGGTTCCCGCCGGCCCGTGGCATTCCCGTATCCGGCACCTCGACGATCGTGGATTTTGACAATCAAAGCGCCGCAATCACCAGCCAGCAGGACCGGGGCGCTTTCACGCTGAATCAACTGCGCTTTTTCGGTCAAAACGTGTCGCTCAGCGGTGACAGCCTCACTTTGGCAGGCACCAATCCGCGTGTCACCGTGGCCGCCAGCTCCAGCAGCAGCATTGGCAATGCGATCACGCTTTCCACCGCTGCCACCTTCGATGTCAGCGGCTCTCTCACGCTCGGCTCCACGCTTTCCGGCACGGTGAACCTCACCAAAATCGGCGCGGGCACGCTCTCGCTGGCGCAGACGAATCCGCACACTGGCGGCATCCTCGTGGGTGGCGGGGCAGTGCGCTTCACCGCGCCGCAGCCGGGCCTGCGCACGCTCACTTACGGCACCACCGTGGCGGCCACCACGGGCGGGCGCTTCGAGTTCACGGAAAATGCCACCGCCCAGGCCATCAACGTGCAGACCACGAATGCGCGGAACGAACTCGTCATCGCGCCGGGTCGCACGTTGACCGTCACGGGCTCGCACACGCAGGGCGGGGTGAATAACGGCATCTCCGCCAGCCACCTCGCCATCTCCGGCGGCGGCGCGTTTCGTTATGACAATGCCCCCGCCACCTTCGCCGTGCGACGGGCCTCCACGCTGGACCTGACAGACAGCGGTCCGGTGACCATCATCGCTTCCCGGTTCCTGCTCGGCGACATCGACAACAACACCGGCGCGGCTCCGGCCACGCTCATCGTGCCGGCTTTGGCGGACATGCTGATCCGCGCCGACATCGTGGCGCTCTCCAGCGCCACCACCGCGGCCACGGGCGTGCGGGGCGAGTCCACCACGCTTCAGGCTCCCGGCGGGCCAGGCGTGCTCACCATCCGCAATACCGCCGGCACCGGCCCCGCGCTGCTGGACATGGATCGCAATGCCAGCGCCGCCAGCGTAAGCACCGCCGTCACCTTCGACCTGCGCGGGCAGCCCGCCGATCTCTGGCTCACGGAGATGAATCTCTCCCACCGCAGCCAGACCGGCTCGGCCCGCAGTTCCGGCAGCTTTTACTTCGATACCGGCACGCTGCGGGTGGATGGCATGACGCGGGTGGCCATCAGCGAGACCGGCACCTCGGAAAACCTCGCCTTCATGGAAATCGCGGGCGGCGACGTCTTCCTCACCGGCGGGCTGGAAATCGCCCGTTCCACCAATGGCAACAACGCCGAAGCGGAAGTCACCATCTCCGGCGGCGACGTGCGCTGCGGCCCCGTCACCCTCGTCACGTCGAATCCGGGCTACGTCATCGGCACGCTGAATGTCACCGGCGGCTCACTGACCCTCAGCGGACCGATTTCACGCGGTCCCATCGGCGGACTGGCGGCGGGAAACTACGCCAGCACCGGCTCCGCACGGCTCATCCTCGATGGCGGCGTGCTCGACCTTGGCGGAAATGCCATCGGCTCGACCAGCGCGCCTTTGCAGACCGTGTCGATGATGTCCGGCACGCTGAAAAATGTGGCCTCCATCAATGGCGGCGCGGGTTTCACCAAGCTCGCCCCCGGCCTGCTGGTGATCGACGGCGTGAACACCTGGAGCGGTGCCACCACCATCAGCCTCGACACCCTGGAAATGGCCGGCACGCTCACCTCCGCAGGCACGCTCACCATCGGCCTGGAGGCCACTTTGACCGGTTCCGGCATCGTCAGGGCACCCGTGGTGATCCAGGGCACTGTGCAGCCGGGTTCCGCCACGGGCGCGGCCTTGCGACTGGAGCGAAATGTCACGCTCGCCAGCACCGCCACCGTGCTCAGCCGCATCGACCGCGCCTCACCTGCGACCACGCGAGCCATCAGTGGCGCCACTAGCTTGGCTTACGGCGGCACGCTGCGGGTGACGAATGACGGCGCGGCCTTGCAGGCGGGCGACCGCTTCGTGCTCTTCACCGCCACGGCCTATCAAGGCAGCTTCAGCAGCTTCGACCTGCCTGTTTTGCCCGCCGGGCTCGCCTGGGACACACGCGGCCTTTTTGCTGATGGCAGCCTCATGGTCCGCACCAGTGCCGAACTGGCCGAAAGCCTCGCCAACACCACGAAATACTGGGATCGCGGCGCGGCAGCAGGTTTGCAAAGCGGCGCGGGTGCCTGGGACGCCGGACTCGCGGCGAACTGGAGCCCGCTCGCCGATGGCAGCACCGCGCCGGGCACCTTCTGGCATGGGGACACGGTGCATTTTCAAACCGGCGGCCTGAATGCCATCACCCTGACCGGTCCTGTGGCCATCGCCGCCCTGCATCAAAGCCTGCCCGGCACGGCCACCACGATCAGCGGCGGCACCTTGCTGCTGAATGGTCCCACGCCGCTGAACAACGGCGCGGGCTCCGGCAATCACCCGCTCGTCATCGACAGCGCTGTCGTCGTGAATGGTCAGGCCGTCACCGTGAACGCCCAGCAGCCCATCAGCCTGCTGCGCGGTCTCGCGGGCCTCGGCAGCCTGACGAAAACCGGTGCCTCCACGCTCAGCATCGCTGGTGACACGACCTGGGGCAGCGATCTCATCCTCGACGGCGGCACCGTGAGCTTCAGCGGCCTCACGCCCGGCCTGAACACCCTCACCTTCGGAGCCGCCGCCGCCAGCGTGAGCAGTTCCACGCTTCAGCTCGGGCAAAGCGCCACGCTTTCCAGCTTCAACGTCCGCAGTCTCGGCATCAATGCCCTCTCCATCGCCGCCGGGCGCACCGTCACCGTGAACGGCCCGGCCATCATCGGGCTGAATGGCGCGACCGTCACCGGCAGCGGCTCCACCACGCTGAACACCGCCGGTGGCGGCTCGCTGGTCGTGAACACCGTCGGCGGCGATTTCATCGTCGCTGGCAGCCGCTCCGGCCATGGCGGCACCGCCGACTTCACCGGCCTCTCCAGCCTCACCGTGGATACCGGCAGCACCGGCGATGTGTTTTTGGGCGTGTATTGGACGAATGCCTCCGGGGCGCTGCGACTGGCCCCAACCAGCACTTTGACCGCAGCGAACTTTTTTGTCGGCGATGCCAATGGCGGCGGCACGCACACGCTGCTCCTCGGTGCGGGTTTGAACCTGCTGAACACCACGAATGTGTATGTCGGCCAGAAACCGGCGGCCAACAATCGCAGCGATGCCGTCGTCGATTTCGTCAGCGGGCAGAGCACCGGCTCAGTCAGGCTCCGCGCGGCCGATGGCAGCAGCCGGGCCAGCCTTTTCATCAATGACAACAGCTCCACCACCGGCCGCACGCTGGTGAACACCTTCGATGTCAGCGGTCACGTCGCTGACCTGCTGCTCAACCAGCTCGTCATCGGGCGGCGCAATGCCAGCAGCAGCCCCGCGCAGCTCACGAACGACACCTTCCGCTGGGATCGCGGCACGCTCGATGTGCAGCAGCAGGTCATTTTGGAGCAGGCACCCGCCGCGGCGCAAAAACTGCACGTCGGCGAGATGGTGCTCGGGTCCGCCAGCAGCACGGCGGCGGACACCGCGACCTTCCGCAGCGGCATCATCGTGGCGGAAAATCGCTCCACCGTGACCACCGCCGCGGCCAGCGTCACCGCCACGCTCGGCATCGCCGGAGGCAGCATCAGCGCCGCCGGCATCACGCTGAGTGACATCACCACGCTGACCGCTCCCACCACCGGCACGCGGCAGGCGAATGCCACGCTGGAGATCACCGGCGGCACGCTCAGCCTCACCGCACCGCTGCGCTCCGGCAGCACCGGCGGCCCCGGCACGAAAACCGCCGTGCTCACGCTCAATGGCGGCACGCTCGACCTCGGCGGAAACGCGCTCGGCGGCACCGGAGCCGCCGCTTTGACCACGCTGAACTTCCAAAGCGGCACGCTCAGGAACGTCGCCAGCATCAACGGCAGCTCCGGCCTTACCAAAACCACCGCTGGCACCCTCACGCTGGCTGGCACGAACACCTTCACCGGCCCCATCGCAATCAATGCAGGCACCTTGCGCCTCACCGGCAGCGTCACCGCACCCGTCAACGTCGCCAGCGGCGCGACCTTGATTCATGGCGGCACTGTCAGCGGCGACATCACCCTCGCCAGCGGGGCCACCGATGCGCCGGATGCCACGCCCGCCCAGGCCAGTCTCAGTGGGAACTACACGCTCCCCGCCGGAGCCACCCTGCGGCTCCGGCTCGACTCCGCGACCTCCTTTGACCAGATCACCCTCACCGGTTCCAGCTCCACGATCACCCTCGGCGGCACGCTCGACCTCATCGCCGCGCCCGACCTGCCCGCAGGCACCCGATTCCGCCTTTTCCGCAACACTGGCCAGCCCGCCGCCACGGTCATCGGCACCTTCGCCAGCCGCCCCCACGGCCAGCCCTTCACCCTCGCCGGACGCACCTGGTATCTCGACTACACCGCCGGCTCCGGCGGCGACATCGACCTCGTGCTCGCCACGCCGCTCGAACTCTGGCGCCACGCCCAATTCGGCAGTCTCGCCAACACCGGCCCTGCCGCCGATGACGCCGATCCGATGTCACGCGGCCTGCCCAACCTGCTCGCCTACGCCCTCGGCATCGCCCCGCTGGAGCCGCTCACCTCCCCGCCCGTGCAGAGCGCCATCGCCCAGCAACGGCTCCACCTCACCTTCCGCCGCGCCCGTGCCGACCTCACCTACATCGTCGAAGCCTCCACCACCCTCGCCCCCGACTCCTGGCAGCCCATCGCCACCAACCCCGGCACCGTCGGCGACCTCGTCACCGTCCAAGACAGCATCGAAGTGACCACCGCCAACCCGCCCCGTCGCTTCATCCGCCTCCGCGTCGCCCCTTCACTATGAGCGCAGGGCTCACTCCACGTCCGGCAGCTCGATGGTGAAATCATCCTCCAGGCGGCCTTGGAACTTCCACACGCCTTCGACACGAATGGCGGAATCGACTTCGAGCTTCAGGTTCGTACCATCGGCCATGCGCAGGCGAATCTCGATACCATCAAAACGAGGGCTATCTGGTGAGGCATCATCGTCCTCGCTGACCTCCACGCTCGTCAGCGTGAGCTGCCCCAGTTCGCCGAAATACTTGCTCATCAACGCACGCACCAACCCGGCACGCGCCACGGTGACCTGCAGATTCCGCGTCTGCTTTTTGATCTCCTTTTCCTGCTCCTTGCCCGCATCGACTTCGGTCAAAAATGAATCAATTCATTTTTGAATTGTTAATATATACTCATTTCCGTGCGTTTAACTTTGTCGTCTGGACTCAGTAAAGGGACAAAAGTACCTCCAACGATGAATACACCAGCCTCAAGGCAGCAGCTCGACAACATTGAGCCGGAGCGCCTTTAAAGTCGGGCTTTGCACCATCTCATCCTCCGCCACGACTTCGTGCCGAGAATAATCCCCACGCTTGGGTGCCGAAAACACATGAAGCACACGATTGCCGACATCCAGCACCCAGTACTCTCGAATTCCCGAGGCGGCATACATAAGTTTTTTGCGGCTCAAATCGTCCTCAAGCGAGGTATTGGCCACCTCAACGATGAGGACAATGTCTGCAACCGTCGGATGCGCCGTGTAACGTTTCTGACGCACCACCGAGATGTCAGGCACCGGTTCGCTGAGGAGTCCTAAATTGACCGGCTGCTGACAGCGCACATCAAAATCATCCTCGAGTTTACGGTCAATCTTCTTTTGGCTCTGGTGTGTTCCCTGAGCATGGCTGATATCAATTGGTGGCATCATGATAATCTGTCCTTCGATCAGTTCCACGCGCTCATCCGGCTTTAAAATGCCCAACTCAGCCAGGCGGTGATAATCCTCGACCGTGAAGCAATAGTGCCGCTCACCAGTGCGGCCACGCAGCACAGGTTCATTCAAAGTCATGCGATCCGCGTCTTGTCTCCGCACAGTGCGTCGAGGCGTTTTGACAACTTTGTTGGATACGGCAACCATGGGCAGAGATTAAAGCGCCACCGTATTTTTCGCAACTGCTCACTCATACAACTTCAGCGTCCGCGCCATATTGCCGAACATGTGATAAAGCACGCTTCCAGGCTTGCCGCCGTAGGTGAAGCCGCGGGCGGTGTAGCTGGGGGCGGTGTAGCTGGGGGCGTCGTGATGGAAGTCATGCCACGTTTGTCCGCCATCGGTGCTGCAGAGGATGCCTTTGCCGCCGTGAAGAGTGCTCATGAGCATGATGTCCGGCTTCACGGGGTCGATGTAGAGCGGACCGCTGTCGAGAGCAGCGAGTTGCGTCCACGTTTTGCCAGCGTCGGTGCTTTTCAGGAGCTTGGCGGGACGCGAGCCTTTGTAGCTCCAGTAGTTCTCGTGCTGGCCGTCGCTGATGAAGAGAGTGGTTTCATCCTTCGGATGATGCGCGAGACCATCCACGCCATCCGCGGCGTGAGTCACCTCCCATGTCTCGCCGCGATCGTGGCTGGCATAGAGGCCGGTGCGCTTGAGGCATTGCAGATAGACGTGCTGACCGCTGGGGCTGGTGACGAGGCTGAGGCCGTTCTTCGTTTTCAGCGTGTGTTTCCAGGTCTGGCCGCCATCGATGCTTTTGAAAACACCGAGCTGGTAGTTCGCGAGGTGCATCACATCGGCATTTGTGGGATCGAAGCATAAATCGCCCATCTCGCTGTCGTCGAGCCACTTGCCCCATTCGCCGCCGAACTGCTCCTTGAGGTCCAAAACGAGCTTCCACGTCTCGCCGCCGTCATCACTGCGATGCAGACGCGGATGCCGCGTGCCGCCGTGGCCGTGGATGATGGCAAACCAGGTCTTTGGCAGCTTCGGATGCGCTTTGACGACACTGCCATCGTGGTTTTGCCAGTCGTCGTTCCACCATTCGGTCTGCACACGCACGGGTTTCCATGTTGCGCCGTTGTCCTCGGTTTTGAAGACGCCTTGATCCAACGCGGCGACCATAGCCTGCTGCGGATCATGCGGGCTGATGGCAGGGCCTTGGAAGTAACAGAGTACTTGCAGGCCCGTGGTGCTGCCCGTCCAACTCACGCCGAAGTCGGTGCTGCGACACATGAGTGAGCTGTCGCACTTCAACCATGTCGAACCATCGGCGGTGACGGCGAGCGCGCTGCATTTGCCCTCCGGCGAGGCGTAGCGGTTCATGCCTGGATAGCTGCCGCGGTTCCAGTTCGTCTCGATGCGATGGCGGGTCCATGTTTCGCCATTGTCGCTGCTCACGACGAGCT
>JBIKIA010000484.1:0-4029 GCA_044361885.1 Prosthecobacter sp.
GAGAACACCAAGCATGGCGACGATTCCCGCCTGAGTGAGGAAGATGCCGATGATCTGCCCAGCACGCGCGCCGAGTGCGGTGAGGATGCCGATCTCCTTCCGCTTTTGGGTGGTGACGGTGATGGTGGTGTTCATCACGCAGAAGGCGGCGACGAGGATGATGAAGAAGAGCAGGAAGTAGAGCAGGGACTTTTGATTCTCCACAGTCTGAAGCATGTAGCCGTGAATGTCCGTCCAAGTGCGTGGTCGCCAGTCAATGGGCAGAAGCTCCGAGTTCATCCACGAGTTAGCGAGTCGGTCGGCCAAGTCGGGATCACTGAGTTCGACTTCGATGCCGCTGACATCGCCTTCGAGATTGAAGAGCTCCTGGGCGATGTGGATCGGCGTGTAGCAGCGCTCGCCAGCAGTGTCGGCCCGCAGAATGGCGGTGACGGTGAGCTCCTGGGGAACGATGACGATTTCATCGCGCACGGCCTTGGCCTTGGTGGGATCTTTTTCCTCTTCGGCAGCGCGGAGGTTGCGGATCATCTGGCGAATGGTGTCGCCAGCGAGGACGGACAGGACATCGCCGACTTTGACTTTGAGCTTTTTGGCGAGCCGGTCGGTGATGATGATATGATCACTCTTCAGGTCAAAGGTGCCCGCGATGCGATGGCGGTCGAGTTTGGTGAGCAGGGCATTGTCAGCGCCTTCCTTGAGGCCTAGGAGCTCCACACCTTCGGGGTCACTTTTGCCAAAGCGAATGGCAGCGATGCCTTCGGCCATGGGCGTGGCGGAAATGACGCCAGGCTGCTGGAGGATGAGCTTCTGGACATCGCGCCAGTTCGAGCGATGAATGGGCGGCGCACCTTCGGGGAGTTCGCCCGCAGGCCGTGCGTCCTGCATGAGGACGATGTGCGGCTCGAAGCCGAGGAGGAGTTTTTTAAACTCGACCTGCCAGCCTTTGAAGACAGACATGACGACGACGAGCACTCCAACGCCGAGCGTGACGCCGACAATCGAAATGAGCGTGATGATGGAAACGAACGAGCGCTTCGGGCGCAGGTAACGAAGGGCGAGAAAGAAGGGAGCGCTGGAAGGCATCGGCGGGCGAGTAAGCCGTGGGCAGTTGGCAGTGACCAGTGATTACTTCAGCCAGCGCTCAAAAAACGCATAGATCGCGGCATTCGACTCCTCATTGGGGTCGTGCTTCTCGCGGTTGGTCATGGCGACACGGTCCGTGTGGCCGAAGAGTTGATACACGGCACGGATGTGATTGAGCACGGTCCATCGTTTGGGTGGATCTTCGGCACCGCCAGAGACGAGGAAGGGGCGCGGGGCCATGAGGGCCTGGAACTCGACGAGGTCGTGGCCTTGTTCGATAAGTGTTTTGTAGGCTCCTGTGCGGGGGCTTTCAGCCGAGACGAGGCCCGACTTGCGCGTGAACGATGGATCGAGCCCGAGATACCAGGGTTCCTGGTAGTTGATGCTGCCGCGTGTTTCATCAAAGACGATGCCAGGATCCGACCACGCAGCGCAGGCATATTTGTCCCAAAGGCACGCGCCGAACATGCTCCACTTCCCGCCATAAGAATGGCCGACGATGCCGATGCGCTTCGAGTCCACCTGCGGGAGATTTGCCAGCACCTGCCAAGCATTCGCAGAGATGTAGCCGAGGTAACTGAGTGGCTGGCATTTCGCACCTGCGCAGAGCACAGGCTTGCGTGCATCACCACCAGGAGAGCCTATGCTGAGGCTCACGAAGCCGCGCTTGGTGAGCTGATACGCGAAGTCTCGCAGGGGTTTTTCGCTCAGGCCAGCGCTGGTCTCGGGATCATAATAGGGCACGAAGACAGCAGGGAATGGGCCTTTGCCCTCGGGCAGGAGCAGATAGCCTTCAGCATTCTGATCGGGGGCGATTTGCACCAGCACGCGCTGCTGAGTGAAGTTCTCCCGCGACTTTGATTCGAGGACTTCGAGCGCAGGCTTGTCCAGCACCGGCGGCCACTCTCCCATGATGCGGTGCCAGTTGGCGAGAATGTCGGCACGTCGCCCTTGCCACTTGGCGGGTGTTTCGGCCATCCGCCCGTCTTTCATGAGCAAGGGTGAGCGGTAATCGCCTAATAGGTCCGCCCATTCCGCTGGCGGAGTGGGGGCAGGCTCGGCGGCATGGAGGGTGATGGCGGTAAAGATGATGTGTAGCTGGGCACGCATGAAACAGATTAGGCAGCGGGGGTTTGAGTTGTCTAGATTTCCATGGCTTTAGTTGGGTATGATAAATGTTCTCTCGAACACATAAAAAGTTACGGAATTATTAAATATAAACTTTGAAGACCGCGTAATTTCTCGTATCACCATACTTAACCGCCATGAACTATTCTCACGCACCCACGCTTTTTCTGGAGGCTCCAGCTGTTCCAGGACGCCGTGCCTCACGCATGCGCATTCACTGGTTTGATTACGCCTTTTTTACTCTTGCTCTTATCGGTATCTGCGGCGGAGCGCTTTTCCTCCTCGAACTCGGTTCAGCTCAAAGTAACGGACAGGGTTCGTTCGTCACTCGCTTCATGGAGGAAGCGGCGGTTTGGCTACCCGTTATATCCCAGAAGCTGGCGACCTACGGTCTGCTCTTCTTGGCGAGTGTAGTGAATTCGGCTGTCATGGTTCTCTTTGTCCAAGTGTTGCGCACGATGGATCGCACCTTCAGCCGCTCACGTCAGCGCCGCTGGCCTGCTTCCAATCGTGTTACAACACGTCCTAACTCCTCGAATGTTCAGATGGTTTGCAAGCAGCCAGCTCCAGCTCTAAGCCGTGACGCTTTCTTGCTGAGCCCGATCATTCGTTGACCTTCTCGAACGAGAAATTTTTTGGCCCTGACTCGATTCAGCGTGCCCTTACCAGTGAAAGGTTGCAGGCTAAGGGGCCGATTACTTCGCCCCTATGCCCTCCGACCTGAACCGCCGCCAATTCGTCCATACCACGGCCATCCTGACTGCCGCCACCAGTCTCCGCGCCCAGCAGAAAGCTGATTCGACTGAAACCCTCCGCATCGGCCTCGTCGGCTGCGGCGGACGCGGTACCGGCGCAGCCTCCCAGGCCCTTGGAGCTGAATACAATGGCAAGATCGTCGCTATGGCGGATGTGGATCTGAAGCAGATCGACAGCAGCATCGCTTCGCTCTCCCAGAAGTTCCCGGACCGTGTCGATGTGAAGCCGGACAAGAAGTTCATCGGCATCGACGCCTACAAAAAGCTCATCGACAGCGGAGTCGATGTGGTCCTGCTCGCCAGCCCTCCAGGCTTCCGCCCCATGCACCTCCAGGCTGCGGTGGATGCCGGGAAGCACATCTTTTGTGAAAAGCCCATGGCTGTGGACACCATCGGATATCATATGGCCATGGCTGCTGTGAAGAAGGCGAAGGAGAAAAAGCTCAATCTCGTCGCCGGCTTCTGCTGGCGCTACAGCACCTCCCGCATGGAGGCCTTCAAGCGCGCTCTGGGCGGCGACATCGGCAAGATCACGAGCGTCTATGCCACCTATCACACCGGCCCCGTGAAGCCCATGCCGCCCGCCAGCGGCCGCCCTGCGGGCATGAGCGATGTTGAGTGGCAGGTGCGCAACTGGTACAATTTCTCCTGGCTCAGTGGCGACAGCCTCGTCGAGCAGGCCGTGCACAGCGTGGACAAGGTCTGCTGGGCCATGGGAGACAAGCCGCCGATGAACTGCATCGGCACTGGTGGCCGCCAGATCAAGGCTGAAGATGGCAATATCTTCGACCATTTCCACGCCGCCTATGAGTGGGAAAACGGCGTCATGTGCAACATGGCCAGCCGTCAGATCAAAGGCTGCCAAGGACACAATCAGGACATCATCCGCGGAGAAAAAGGCGTGCTCACCATCGGCAAGGGCGGCGCACCATTCATCGACGGACCGAAGCGCTGGCGCTTTCGTGGTGAGGAGAAAAACATGTATGACCTCGAGCACGAGGCGCTCTTCAACTCCATCCGCAAAGGCGAAGTCATCAATGACGGTGATCGCATGATGCTCTCC
>JBIKIA010000486.1:0-4014 GCA_044361885.1 Prosthecobacter sp.
AAAGGCGTGAATCCAACGGCTGAGACAAAGAGCGACATGTGGACGACGCGGAGCAGAGACAACGGAGCGACTTGGAGCGAGCCGCAGATGATTTTCAAAGGCTACACCGGCGCGAGCAACGGAGCCATCGAGACGCGTGACGGGCATCTCATCGTGCCGTATTCGCACTATGTGAACGATCCCGGCCGGCTCGTGAACCAAACGTCTGTATCCGCCGATGGCGGCAAGACGTGGAGCCTCAGCAATGACATCGACATCGGCGGTGCAGGCGACCACGAAGGCGCGCTGATCGAATTAAAAGATGGCCGCGTGTGGCTGCTCATCCGCACCTCGCGCAAGTTCTTCTGGGAATCCTTTTCCACCGACGGCGGCAAGACATGGTCCGAAGCCAAGGCAACCACCATCGACGCCACTTCCGCGCCAGGACACCTCACGCGACTCGCCGATGGCCGCATCGCGCTGGTGTGGAATCGCGTGGCAGGCAAGCGCACCGACTTGCACCTCGCCCTCTCCGCCGACGAAGGCAAAACTTGGATGCCCTCCATGATCGTGGCCAAAGGTAAACCCGGCGGAGCCACATATCCATTCGTCATCGAGATCGAACCCGGCGAACTCTGGATCGGCTACCACAATGTGCCCAAGGGTTGGAACTTCCCTCGCGCACATCACCTCCGCGTTTCTGTGTCGGCATTCATGGAGAGCGCCGGGCAATGAACTCGCTTAAAACTCGATAGAACTCTCAAGAATGAAGCACGCACACGTCACCCGCCGCCATTTCCTCTGCGCCACTGGAGCTACGCTCGTGCTGCCATTGTCCGAATCCGCCGCCCAGACGCCGGGGATTCCGCAAACGGTGAATGAGCTCTGGGATGGTTATGATCCACGCAAAGCCCCGCTAGAAATCGAAGTGCTCAAGGAATGGGAGCAGGATGATGTAGTCTGCCGAATTGTTCGTTATCAGGTCGGTGTTTTCAAAGGAGCGCCGTCGAGGGTCGCGGCGTTTTACGCCTTTCCAAAAGGAGGCACGAAACTGCCCGCCATTCTCGAGATGCACGGCGGAGGACAGTCGGCTTCCCTCAACAGCGTGGTGACTTACGCGAAGCGCGGGTATGCGAGCATCTCGATCAACTGGGGCGGCAACAAGATGAGTCTCGGCCAGGAGACCTGGAGCGGTCCGCAAACTGACTGGGGCAAGCTCGACGCCACGCATCCACCGCAGCGCAACAAGGCGAACCATTTCGCCGGACCGCTCACGCCAGATGAATACACGCTCGATGCGGTGGAGTCGCCGCGGAACAGCAACTGGTTTCTCGTGCTGATGGCCGCGCGCCGCGCCATCACTTTATTGGAACAGCAGCCGGAAGTGGACGCGACACGCATCGGTGCGCATGGGCATTCCATGGGAGGCAAGCTCACGACCAACCTCGCTGGCATCGACAAGCGCATTAAGGCAGCGGTGCCATCGTGCGGAGGTTCGGGAGATCTTGTGGAAAGCGAAGCCTTAGTGCCCGGCGGGAGCAGAACGAAGCGCACGGACATGGAACTGGCGTGCGTTTCCGACAACGCCTACATCCCGCTCATCACCTGCCCGGTGCTGTGGCTGTCGCCCACCAACGACTTCCACGCGCACATCGACAACATGGCCTGGAACTGGCGCAACCTGCCCGATGACCGGACACGCTTCAGCATTTCTCCGCACCTGAATCACCGCCACACGGACGAGCACGCCATCACCGAGCATCTGTGGTTTGAAGAGCATCTGAAGGGCGCTGCATTCAGGATGCCGCAGACGCCGCAGATGGTGTTGGAACTCAAGACCGCCGACGGCGTGCCTCGCGTCACCGTCACGCCGGACGACTCGAAGCCCGTGCAGCGCGTGGACATTTACTACTCGCTCGATCCGCATTCGCTCACCCGCTTCTGGCGCGATGCGAAGGCGGTGAAGACTGGCAAGCAATGGAAGGCCGAATGCCCGGTGATGAATCTTGAGCAACCGATCTTCACCTTCGCCAATGTCGTCTATGAAACTCCAGCGCAATATCGGACCGGCGCGCACACAGCGGGGCATGAACTTAGCGCAACCTTTGCCATCAGCTCGCGTGTCCTCTCAGCCGGGCCAGCACAATTAGCCGCAGCCAGCGTGAAGCCCACGGACAAGACCGACAGGCTGATAGATGACGGCGCGCGCGGCTGGCACGACTGGTATCTGCTGAACTGGGGGCATCCGCCTTTGTGGACGGCCACGACGCGCAAATTGAAGGACGCCAAATGGCGTGGCCCGGACGGCGCAACGCTGCACTTTGAAGTGAAGTGCGAGAGCGACAACCAGCTTGTGCTGACCTTCAACTGCAATGCATGGGGCGCGATGATTCCAGGCAAGCCCGCAGTGGACTACACGACGGTAAAGGCGCTGAAAGGTTCGCCGGACTGGCAGACTGTGTCCGTAAGTCTGAACAAACTCTTTGCCACCGATCCTAAAGTCACGACTTCACTCCCGAACTGGCAGACCGTCACCGAGTTTAGCATCAGCCCCAAGGGTGAAATCGTGAAAGAAGGACAGAAAGTGAAAGTGGACGGCATCGCATGGCGGGGATCACGGGAAATCCGCAACCTGCGCTGGGAAGGCGGCGAGTATTCACGCCAAGCGGCCACCGGCGCCACGCTGAGCCCCGAGGAGTTCCAAAAGAACTTCAACGACGCCATCAAGAAGTCGCTCGAGCAGGAGAAGCTGGATCAGAAGTAAAAACGCCCTTCAGCTCATTCTGAGCGGGGCAACCCTCAAGACCATGAACCGTCGCCAATTCATCACCCGCAGCACTGCAGCATTCGCTGCTCCTATGTTTTCTGCCGTCGCAGCAGCAGACGCGAAAAAGAAGACGGTTTGGGGCATCGCCGAGCTTTGGCAGTGGCTGTATGAGAAGCAGCAAACGAGCGGTCATGACTCCGCAGACTGTCTGCAAGCGCATCTCGACCACGGCATCCGTCATGTCATGTGGGCGCTCGGCCGCAGCACGCTCGACTACCACAGCGCCCTGCCCACCTCGACGATGTATGCCGGCGATACACGGCCCGAGACGAAGGTGATCGGCGATTCATTTCGCCAGGAATGCTCGCTGCGTGCCGCTTTGGCCTTCGCTGAGAAAAACGATATGGTCATCTACGGTCGGCTCGGCATGAACCGTCATTACGGCGACTCACTCGGCGGCGGATTGCGCTCTAAATACATCGCTGATCATCCCGAGTGGATGGAGCGGCATCGCGGTGGTCAGGTTGATGGCACCAAGGTCAGCTTTGCTGTTCCGGAGTATCGCGCCGAGCGCATCGCCGTGCTGCTGGAGGTCGCACAAATCGGTGCGCACGGCCTTTGCCTCGATTTCTGCCGCCAGCCGCCCGTCGCCCGCTATCATCCTCAAATCCTCGATCCCTGGCTGAAAGCAGGCCGTGATGATCCACGCAAGATGACCGTCGGCTCGCCCGAGTTTCTCGCTTGGGCACAGCATCGCGCTGGCTTCGTGAATCTCTTCATTCGCGATCTCCGCGCCCAACTCCGCGAGCTGGAGCAAAAAACGAAGCGCAAGGTGCCCGTGATGGTCCGCATCCCTGAAGCCACACTGGATCTGAACTTGATGGAAGGCTTCGACCTCCGCACTTGGCTCAAAGAGGGCTGGGTGGATGAGGTCGCCCTCGACCCATTGTGGATTTGGGATTTCGACTACCCCGACACCGCCCGGCCCTACGTCGAGCTGGCCCGCTCCCATGGCGCCAAAATTCATGGTGGAGCCAACACCGTCACTGGCAAAGGCGTCACGGCCAACGCACGCGGCTTTCTCGAAAGGATCGCCCGAAACTATGACGAAGGCGTGAATGGCATTGCACTCTTCCAGACTGACGCAGCGCTTCTTGCTCCTAACCTCAAGGCCTTGCTCGGCCCTCTGTTTCCGCATCTCGCCGATGCCACTGCCGTCTCCGATCAGCTCTCCTCAGCTCGAAAAAAACAGCCAAAGATGAGCGAGA
>JBIKIA010000485.1:0-4014 GCA_044361885.1 Prosthecobacter sp.
CTCTTCGGTTTATACGATCACCACTACCTCAAGAGCGGACAAAGCCGCTACTGCAACGCACTCTTCAAACACGAGAGCGTGTTCAGTTGAGAGAGTTCAAGCGGGCTTCTTGTGCCGTTTGAGTCACGGCTGCCGGATCATTGCTTCCAGTGCCGCAAGCTCGCCCTGACGCTGCATGCGGTAGCGCTCACGAGCCTTCATCGTTTCGACCTGATGCTGCTCCAGCATCTCCGACGACAAGACGACCCCAAACCCATCTGACGACACTGGTTCTGGAGCCGGTTTCCAGAGGCGTTCGAGGATGAGATCGCCCAGGGCCATGGTGAAATGGCTGTCTTCATAATACCAGCGGCCCAACCCCGAGGCTGGAACTGGCTCCGTCGTGAGAGCATTGTAGCCGCTGAAATCGAGTACCTGAAAGCGTCTGCCGGTCGTGGACTCCTGCGCTGCGATCTCCACGAGCTGACGGAGCCATTCTTTTAAACCAGCTCCGTGTCCGCTGAGGTGCAGCATTTCCTGGAAGCGTGCATGGACGGGCGAAATACCCAGCCGCAGGTCGATCCCACGAGCTTTGGCAAGTTGCAGAATCTCACGGAAACATTGGAAGGCTTGCGGGTCCAACTGGGGACTCATCGCGGCCAACTGAGGCAGGGCGCGTCGTTCATAAGCGGCAAAGGCCTTGGCCGCCCCCCCCTTCTCGATCACTCGACGATCTTCTTCCGCTGCCACTCGTGCGCCATTCGGCGTGTAGGCTTTTTCTCCGAGCACACCCCGCCACGTTCCCAGGCTGCCCATCAAGGCATCCGAAGTGCCCAGCGCCGTGAGCCAGTCCGCCATCGCCGCCAAAGACTGTGGCTTCCCTTCCCTGCTCACAGCCAGACGTTCCTCGGTGAAATCGGGAGCAGGATTCGCCTCAGAAAGGAATGCGCTGTAATCCAGCAGCAGGACCGCCTGACGCACCTCGGACACCGCTACGGCATGTTGGAAATAGCGTAGGATCTCATAAATCGTCGCCTCGCTGAGCCCGAGATTGTAAACCGGACGCTCTGACCAGCAGGCATGATCGGGCGAGAGTCCCGTCTCCACTCGCGAGCTGCCCAGAATGACCGCCCTGGGCTGCGCATGCCGCACCTGCGCCGCCTTCACCATGCGCAGATGAGTGTAAGTTTCGGGTTTGGCCGGGCGCACGATCCAGTCCGTAGCAAACAGGCTGTAGGGGTTGACCGCCCGGTTGATCAGCACCACGACGAGCAGCACGAGGGCCATGACTATCCCGCCACGCAGGAGAAAAGTACGATGTGGGTCAGCAGCCATGTCAGAACTGGAAGTAAAGGAATTCGCTGAGCTTGCCGAGATTCAGCAGAGAAAGCGCCGCCAGGATGCCCAGCACCAGCGCCCAACGCCAGCCAAGCTGCCAGGTGAAGGCTACTTTCCCTTCGGGCAAAGACGCCTCATTCGGCGGCGTGAACCCACCCTTGGTCAGTTGGATGGCATTCGGCAGCATGAGAACGGCCAGCAGCAGAATGCCCAGCGTGGCCACCTGAACCGGCCCCGAGAACACAGCCCAGTCTGACCGGCCTTCGAACCCGAGTTTGGCCAGCGCTGGCAGCTTCACCAGCCATCCTGTGGGAATCTCCCATCCACTCGCACCGCCCAGACTTATTAGCATGTGCTTGGCAGCACGGAGATCGGGCGCGCGGAAAAGAGTCCAGCCCAGAATGACCGCTAAAAAGGTCAGCGCCCAGGAGGTCGGTAAAGCCAGCAGACGCGGCACACGGGCCGACCAGCCCGTCTGACGCCAGAGATGATTGATCACCAGACAGAGGCCATGCCAGAGCCCCCAGACGCCAAAAGTCCACCCTGCACCATGCCAGAAGCCACCAATGATCATCACCAAAAGCAGGTTCACATGCCGACGCACCGGCCCCTTCCGGCTGCCGCCGAAGGGAATGTAGAGATAATCACGCAGGAAGAGAGACAGGGTGATGTGCCAACGCCGCCAGAAGTCGATGATGCTCGTCGCCTTGTAGGGGGAGAAGAAGTTCGCCGGCATCCGCACTCCGAGCATGAGCGCCAGCCCCAGCGCCATGTCCGAGTAGGCGGAGAAGTCGAAGTAGAGCTGGAAGGTGTAGGCCAGCACCGCCACCCAGGCATCCAGCATGGCCACAGGGCCAGCCAGCGCCGCTTGGTCAAAGACAGGCCCGACCCAGGCCGCCACATGATCCGCGATCACCATCTTTTTGAAGAGACCGATCACCAGCAGAGTGAAGCCGACCGAGAGTTCCGACCACTCAAAGGCCCGAGGCCTCGTCGCCCGCAACTGCGGCAGCATTTCATACGGGCGGACGATCGGCCCCGCGATGAGCTGCGGGTAGAACGTCACATAGAGCAGGTAGTGTCGGAAGCTGGTGCCCTCGGTTTTCCCGGCCCGGCATTGCAGCAGGTAAGTCAGTTGGTGGAAGGTGTAGAAAGAGATGCCCGGCGGCAGCTCCAGTGGAACCGAGTGCCAGTCCTGTCCGCAGACCTGAGCGGCCGTGGTCACCAGGAAGTGCCAGTATTTGTAGTAGCCCAGCAGCCCCAGATTCAATGCCACACCCGCTGTCAGCAGCCAGCCATGCTTGCCGGAGTCAGGCGTCTGCAGCTTCTGGCCCAGCCAGAAGTTCGCCACCACGGAACCAATCAGCAGAGGAACCTGCGCAGGACTCCACCAACCGTAGAAAAAGACCGATGCCACGGCCAACCAAAGCAGCACCGCCTCGCGCCCCTTCCAACGATGCAACAGCGCCACCCCAGCCAGAACGATGGGCAGGAAAACGAAAAGGAACTCGGCTGAATTAAAGAGCATGGTCAGGGCAAATCAGCGGCACCAGCGGCGCGAGGCATTGAGCAAAGGCTTCTCCACCAGCTTGAACAACAGACTGGTGGCGGCGAGTGCGGTGATGCCCGCCACGAAGGCCACGCCATAGGCGAGAGCCGCCGACTCCTTCGCCCAACGTGCCCCTGCGCTGATCAATGCCAGCAAGATCAGCGAGTGCCCGAGATAGATCGAATAGGACGCATCCCCCAGCCAGCAGGCCCAGCGCGGCCAGGCTTTTTGTTCACGGCTCCGTTCCCAGTTCGCCATCAGATAAATTAAAGCCGCAAAGCCCGCCCCAAGACACACCCGGACCATCAGCGGCTGGTCCATCCCATCCGCTGAATCATAGAGCCAGGCACCGCAGACCAAGCCGAAGAGCGCAAGGAGTGCCCCCAGGTTTCGGCTAGCCCCTCCGCTCGCGCTTTTAAAGAAAAAGCAGGCCAGGACACCAAAGACAAACTCCACATTGTGAGCATCAAAAATAAGCCTCGGCATCCCATGCAACTGCACGTCGGCGCCGCTGAGAATCACGATCAGTGCCATCCAGCCTCCCATGAGCCAAAGCCCGGCACGACGCCCGAGCAAGAGGGCCAGCAGGAAGAGCGCGTAAAACAGCGCCTCATGCTGCAAAGTCCACGCCGCCGTGATCACAGGCAGGCTGCCGTCAGGTCCGGGCAGCAGCAGATAGGAGGACAAAATGCGGCTCAAATCCGGTCCGGCACCTCCGCGCTGCCAGGCCACGAGTTCGAGGGCGAGCTTCGCCGTGGTCAGCAGGAAGAGCAGCGGATACACCCGAAAAAAGCGCCGCGCCAGATATCGGGGAGCACAGGCGGGCTGCCCCAATTCATCCCCATGGACAAAGGCGATGATGAACCCGCTGAGCACGAAAAAGAAATCCACCCCCAGCTCTCCAAAGTGGTAGCAGCCGCCGAGCAAAACCTGTCCAGCCTGGCGTTCCGTGAAGAGCCCGGCGTGATAAACGACCACCCCCAGCGCGGCGACACCGCGGAAGACTTGCAGGCAGGAAAGATAGGATGCTCTGGCTTGATCGGACATCTTGCGCGGGGCTTGTAGCGATTTTCACCCCCAGCGCCAGCAGCATTCTCCTCTGGCGAGTCTCATCCGATCTTGGGCGTGGGTTTGACTTTCCACTGCCG
>JBIKIA010000487.1:0-4010 GCA_044361885.1 Prosthecobacter sp.
TGGTGTAAACGCCACCGTTGGTCAGGTCGTGTCCGTCAAGCCCATCGAGGTTGGCATGGCCTGGACGGAGCGGGAAAGCCACCGTTGGTGGTTATCCATCACTTCCTCCGCCGATGGCAGCAAGCTGGCCGCTGTGGTATATGGAGGACAAATCTATACTTCCACGAGTTCCGGCGTGACCTGGACAGCACGAGCGAGCAACCGCAACTGGGTTTCCATCACCACCTCCACCGATGGCAGCAAGCTCGCCGCTGTAGATAATGGATCGGGCGCTGGAGGCCGAATTTACACATCAATGGATTCTGGCGTGACGTGGACAGCGCAGGAAAACGATCGCTCATGGCGTTCCATCGTCTCCTCAGCCGATGGCAATAAGCTCGCTGCTGTGGTGTATGAAGGCCACATCTACACTTCCACAGATTCCGGCATGAACTGGACGGCACGGGCAACGGATGCCCCCCGCGAATGGTGTTCCATCAGCTCCTCTGGTGATGGCAGTAAGCTGGTTGCTCTGGAGGCTAGAGGCCACATCTACACATCCATAGATTCTGGCGTGACCTGGACGGCGCGGGCAACGGATGAAAACCGCTCGTGGGTTTCCATCACGTCCTCAGCTGATAGCACCAAGCTCGCCGCCGTGACCTGGGATGGTCAAATCTACACCTCCGCGCCCGCTCCGGCTCCGGTCATCACATACACGGCCCCAGCAGGCACTGGCACGGCCAGCTTCACTTTCCAGGTCCAGGACTCAGCTAGCGCAGACAATCTGGATCTGAGCCCGAACACAATGTCCTTTGATTTTGATAGCAACGCTCCTTTGACTGATGGGCCACTTGTTCGGAATCCAAAGATCGGCCTATTTGAGCAAAATGTCACCGTCACGAACAACTTGATAGGAGTCACAATGCCTGGTTTCCGCCTGATCGTAACCAATCTGCCGAACGGCATCGATTTCACCAACAAGACGCACCCTTTTCTGCCTGTGATTGATAGCTTGGCAGATCTGGCTCCTGGCGGCTCTCGCGTAGTTAAGGTCTCCTTTAGAATCAATGACAAGAACCTGCAGACTTGGCAGCCGAATTACCAAGTCATTAGCCTTGATGCCTCTCAGCGTGACTTGGTGACTAACGCGAGTGGCAGCTACGCGGGTCTCGTTCAGCGCGGAGAGAATGTGCATCTCTCTGCAAATCCGAACTTGGGTGGAAGAATCGACATGACGATGAGCACGACCGGCGCTGTAACGGGCACCATCACGGAGGGTGTGACGAAGTTCCCGTTTGTGACTAAGCTAAGTCTCGATCCAGCCAGCCTCGCCTCACTCTACTTCAAAGTGGCACTGCCAAAAACCGACAAGTCACTGGAGATTATTTTCGACCATCCGAATGCTGTTTTCACGGGAACTTTGAGCCATTCCGCCTCTCCCGAAATTCCTGAAGCCGAAGTGAAGGGCCTGCGAAAAGTTTGGACGGCGACACGCACGGCAGCGTCCTATGCGGGTCGCCACAACTACGCCATCTCAACCCCTACACGGACGAAGGCCCGCAGGGCCTTGGCTTTGGCAGCTACACCATCACTGGCAGCACAGGCAGCTTCGTCCGAGCCGGAAAGCTAGCCGATGGCAGCACGATCACAGGCAGTGGCTTTGTAGGGGCAGATGGGCAGGTCTTTGTCTATCAGCCTCTGTATGCGAACCGTGGCTCAGCCATGGGCTTCCAGCAGATCCAGCTTGGCCTGACTTTGGCAGAACGCACCCTCAGCGGTGAAATGGACTGGTTTAAACCTGCGCCTGCCAGTGTGAAAAGCACGGACCTGATCTATCGTGATGGCTTTGGCCCGCTGACGCTTGCCTGCGCTGGTGCCGACTATACAGCCCCAAGCAAAAACCATATTGCACTGGGGCTGGGGCTGAGCGCCGTTTATTTGGACATTGTCAACGCAGAGATTCGCTTCCGCCAGGGTGGTCTCGAAACGGAAATGGCCGAGTTCCAAACTCCACTTCAAATCAACAGCAAGAATGCCGTCAGACCGCTGGGACCCAATCTAGAGAAGATGAAGATCAACAAATTCGATGTGAACACAGGACTGTTCACTGGCTCATTCATCCTCCCGGCTCAGGGCACCGTGCCAGCGCGAACCGTGACCTTTGAAGGCCAGATCTCCTACGATGAAGCGGCGGACAGAGAGTTGGGGCATGGCTTCTTCCTGATGCCACAGATTCCCGTCCCTCCGCAGAAGATCAGCACCTCGCCAAGGTTGAGTGGATCTGTGCGGATCGTTCCGGCAGGGTGACCGTCGTTCACCTCCCCACCACGCCGCCCTTGATCTCCTTCGCATCGGTGCGGAGGACTTCGATGCCGCTGATCACGGGTTGGTTGGCAGCGTCGGGGTTGGGCTGAGTGGGGAGGAGTTCTAGGAGCAGTTTGTCGGTCACGGAGATGCGCTCGAATTCCTCCACCAGGGCACGCTGGGTGCCGCCGGTTTTGGCGGTGATGTCGAGGCCCTTCAGCACGGTCTTGCCTTGAAGTTGCACATCGAAGATGCGCTGGCCGGGTTTGTCGCCTTCGGGGGCGGAGAAGTAGAGGCGGACGGTGTACGTCTCGGGCTTTTCGCCTTTGCCGATGAGGGGCAGCTCGGCGCTGACGAGGCCGCGTGCGCCGGAGGTGTAGATCCAGGGGACTTGGGTGCCTTCGATTTTGTGGGACTCCTCGTTCATGGCGAAGAACTCGCCACCTTTGGCGAACTGGTGGTCGAGGCTCAGGGGCAGGTCGATGCCAGCGCGTGAGGAGGGGCGAGGATAGCCGAGCCAGAGCTTGCCCTGCTGATCGCGTCGGTCTCCCGGTGCGCCAAAGTTCAACGCCATGTGCTGCACGGGCGTGCTGGCTCCGCTGGCGCTGTAAACGCCCCAGCTCATGCGGTCGGCACGCGGCTCGAAGACGATGGTGGAGGCGATGGAGAAGAGGCAGACGCAGCCCGCGCTCGCCTCGGGAATCATGACGAGGCCATTGGCGGGGATGGTGTTGATCCAGCAGCCGAGGCGCTGACCGGCGAAGTGCTCGGTGCCTTCGTCTTCGTCCATGTTGTAATAGGCGGTCGATTTGGAGCGGAAGAACATCAGGTTCGACGTGGCGGAAAGAGCGCCGCAGTGGTGACCGGGACGGGCAAACATCCAGGGGCTCTTCTCGCCAGTCAGCGGATGGGTGCGCATCTTTTGTTCGCCGGTGTAGAGGTCGTAGGCCCAGGGTTCGGCGATGACTTCATTGCCGATGACGATGGGGCGACTGCGGTAGTTCGCGTCCTTGGACCAGATCTTCTCACCCTTCTCGGCATCGAGCACGACAAGCCGACGACGGGCAAACTCGCCCGCGAGGAACTGCTCCCAGTAGTGCCCGTTGGCGTTCGCGCCGCCGAGCACGAGGTGACCGTTTTGGAACATCATGGTCAGGGCTCCACCGCCGATGCCGATCTCGCTGCAATCAGTCACATCCACAGGCTTCGCCCATTGCTGCACGCCCGTCTTGGCATCGAGCGCCACGGCCATGCGCATGTCGGCATTCTTGGTTCGCTCTTCGGCGAGGTCCTTGGCTTTACCGGTGAGCTTGGCGAGTTCGGTTTTGTCCTGACGCAGCATGTCCTCGCGCTGCGCGGGAGTGAGTGAGGCGTCGATGAAGAAGATGCGGCCATTGCCGATGGCGATGGAGACATGGGAGACGTGCTGTCCCTGATGCGTCCACTTCAGCTCGCCGGTTTTCACATCGTAGGCAAAGAGCAGGTCGGTGGAGATCGAGGCGCTTTTGCCACGGCGGGCACTCTCGGAAGCGTTTTCGACGCGCTGCGTGACAGTGCCGTAAAGCAGGCCTTCGTGATGGGCAAGATAGCCCCACTGGAGATTCGGTTTGCTCTCGCCGGGAATCTTGAGTTCACGCACGGTCTTGCCGGTGGCGGCATCGAACTGGAAGCATTTGTCGTCGAGCAGCATGAAGAGGTAATCATCGCTCGCGGCCATGTTGCCG
>JBIKIA010000488.1:0-3996 GCA_044361885.1 Prosthecobacter sp.
TGCCACTGCTTTAGTCTTTCTGGGAACGGGCACTGCTCACAGGCGCTGTCGTCTTCGAGGCAGAAGTCTTCATACAATTGCAGCAGACCTTGCTGGTGATGCAGCTTCCTTTGAAACTGCATGCCGCGCGGATTTTCACCGAAGAGACGGAGTGCAGCGCGGGTGACTTTTTGATTCTCCAGCATCGCGGGCAGTTCCAGATACTCGGCCCAGAGTCGCGTTCGCTCGGGCATGAGCAGCGGATAGGCGACGTTTGCCAGCATCTCCTGCACACGTGTCTCGCCGACGAGTGCCAGCGGTCTCGCCGCAGGTTCGGCGAGCAAGGTGAAGCGAGTGGTCCAGAAATCATGCTTCAGGGCGAGCAGGCTTTTTTCCCACGCAGTCTGGCTCCAGCGCGTGGAGTCCATCAGCGGTGCTGAGATGGTCTCCCACTGCGCCAGCATCGCCGTCAGTGCGCCGAGTCGTCGCTGAGGATGATTTCCCGGACGTGTGGCGGCGAGCTTCCAGCGCGGGAGCTGCGATGGGGAAAGCCAGCGTGAGCTTTCTTCACGAAGCCGCCACCATTCCTGCCAGAGTTGGCGGAGGTAACTGCGCGTCTCGGGCAGTGTGTCCTCAAACTTCACGCTTTCCAGGAAGCCGCTGATGCCGAAGAGCAATGCCTCCCGTGTGGCAGCGGGTAGTTTGCGCAGTCGCTTCACGGGAAGGCGTTGGCTGATCAGTAAAAATGGCGGCTGATTTTGCCGATATCCGAGCGCCTGGGCCAGAGCTTGATAGATCGTTTGTTCTCGGCCCTGCGCGACGATGCTGCGATGCAGGCGGCGGGATTTCCGCTCCAGCCGATGCTGTGCCGCCGACTCCAGCAAGTCCTGCACGCGCGCCTCTTCCATCTCACTCAGCGGAGTGGCGCAGCGCCCGAGTCGTGCTGCGGCGAGACCGCGATTCGGACGCGCATCCGCATCCATCATGCCGAGGTTCAGTAGCACCTGCGGTACTTCTTTGTGCCCCACCGTGCGGGTGAAGAAACGCTCCTCGGGTGCGTGCATGAAGAGGTGCAGGACGACGCGCGCGTAATCTGCATTGGCCCCATGCCCGTGGTGCTCCCAGTCGCGCGCATCGGGATCGAGTTCGATGTCTCCACGAATCGCCTGACCATCCAACTCGATCACACAGTCGGTAAAGTCCGGTCCCGCCCCCGAGTTCCATATGCCGAAATCCACGATGCGCACTGCTTTCCCCTCCGAGCTGGTAAACTCCCGCCCAAACGCCCCGGCGAACCACAGGCTCTGGAGATCCAGCTCGGCAATCGGATCAGCCATGCCGGGTAGCAGTGCAGATGACTCCTCCACACCCGAAAACACAAAGTCACGAAAGCGCGAGTATCGATCAGCAAGCGGCAGGGCGGTGAGACTCATGATCGGTGGAACTGAAGTGCTAGCCAGACGGGAAAGGCCGGGATCTCGCGGTTCTCGTGCGTGGGCAAAGCAGCGGACATGGGCGGAGTTTAATGGGGAGGCTTGTTCTTGGCAATCATGGGTTCATTTGATCGAGGAAGCCTGCGGCATGGTAACCTTTTGCCTTGTCAGAATGAGGCCATATTCATTACTCTCCGCCATTATGATGACCCGTTTTCTTTTGGTTGCTTTAATTTTACCCGCCATCTTTGCCCAGGCTCAGCAGGAGGCTTTTCGCACCTGGAAAAGCACGGACGGGCGGGCGGTGGAGGCTTCCTTTCAAGGGATCGAAGGTGCCAACGTGAAGATCAAAGGGCGGAATGGCGTCGTCTTTTCCGTGCCTCTGGAGCGCCTCTCTGCTGAAGATCAAGCCTGGGCGAAAGCGCAGACCGCCAGCACGGCGACACCAGCCGCTGCGCCCAATACATCGGAATCTCCCGCCGCCGAAGCCACCTGGCCGAAGAGTGTGTCCATCGCCGACAAGCCCGAGGTCATCGTCGTGAAGGAGGACGAGAAGGAGAAGAAATACATCTACCGCTCTCCGCATTATGAATTCGAATGCGACTCCAAGTTGGGGGCGAATGTGGTGCGTGAGTTTGGGCGCTTGTTTGAGGCCACTTACCTCCTGAACTGCAAGCTGCCTCTCGACATCAAACCCAAGCCGGAGCCTCTGCGCGAGTTCTTCCTGGCAAAGCTCTACACGAATGAAGAGGACTACATGAAGGCTGGCGGCGTCCCCGGATCAGCCGGAGTTTATCAGCGCGGGCAAAAGGCGCTCTCTGTGCCGCTGAAAAGCCTGGGCGTGAAGATGGTTGGCAGTCGCGTGAGCCTCGACAAAGCGGATGACAAAGCCAACGCCACCCTCATCCACGAGATCACCCACCAGATGATGAATCACTGGCTGGCGAAGCTGCCCGTGTGGTTCATCGAAGGCAGTGCTGACTACACTGAGATGCCAGAGCACTTCCCCACGGGAAGGTTTGCCTGGACGGGCATCCGCAAGCGCCTCCAAGAAGTCGCCCTGCAAAAGAATCTTTATCAGCCAGGCCCCTTCAAGATGCTGGATCTCCAGGAGCTTATGGAGATCAAAGGTGGCGCGTGGGCGGCTGCTCTGACCCTCAAGGTGAAGGCCCCCAACGTGAACGGAGGCGAAGCGAATCAATCCAGCCAGAACTACGGTTCCGCAGCCCTGCTGACCTATTACTTCTACCATCACGATAACAAAGGTGACGCCGCGAATGTCATCGCCTGGCTTCGCGAACTGGAGACCGCTGAACGCGGCTTTGATGCCAAGGCGCTCATCGAAAAGCACCTCATGCGCGGACGCAGCTACGTCCAGCTCGCCGATGATGTGAAGAAGGGCCTGAACAAAGCCGGAGTGGATGCGGAATTCGACCCGCCCGGCAAGAACCCGGCGACATCGGACTCGAACTGAGGCGGAGAGTATGATGTCGCAGCCTTGACCCTGGCTCCGCTACTCGCCACGCTCGCCATCGAATGTCCAAACGTCTCTTCCTCCTCGATGGCATGGCGCTGCTTTACCGGGCGCACTTTGCTTTCATCAAGAATCCCATCCGCACCAGCGACGGGGTGAACACCTCCGCGCTTTACGGCTTTGCGAACACGTTGCTGGACATCATCGGCACCCACAAGCCCACGCATCTGGCGGTGGTGCTGGACACCTCGGCACCCACGCCGCGTCATGAGATTTTCCCGGACTACAAAGCCCAGCGTGAAGAAATGCCTGAGGACATCTCCATCGCCATCCCGCTGATCCATCGCCTTTGCGCGGCGATGAACATCCCGCTGATCACGAAGGATGGCCTGGAGGCGGATGACATCATCGGCATCCTCGCCAAACGGGCGGAGAAGGAAGGCTACGAGGAAACCTTTATGGTCACGCCGGACAAGGACTTCGGGCAGCTCGTCTCCGACACGATCAAGATCTACAAACCCGGTCGTCAGGGAAGTGATGTGGAGATCCTCGGCGTGAAGGAAATCTGCGAGCGCTGGGGCATCGAGCGGCCTGAGCAGGTGATCGATATCCTAGGGCTCATGGGAGATGCGGTGGATAACATCCCTGGCATTCCCGGCTTCGGTGAAAAAACCGCCACGAGCTTGATTCAGCAATTCGGCAGCGTGGAGAACCTCATCGCCAATGTCGCGCAGCTCAAAGGCAAGCAGAAGGAAAAAGTGGAGCAGCACGCGGACAAAGCACTACTCTCGAAACAACTCGCCACGATCTTCACCGACCTGCCTGTGGATGTCGTGCTGGATGACCTGGAGCAGAAAGGCCACGACACTCCCGAACTCAAAGCGCTCTTCACCGAGTTTGAATTCAATGCGCTCGGTCGTCGTGTCTTTGGCGATGAGTTTAAAGCCGGACGTGGCCGCATGTTGGCGAAGGAAGACACGAACACTCCCGCGAGCGATGGCGAACTCTTTGGAGCAGCTCCGCAACTGCGCACGATCGCCGACACCGAGCATCACTACCATCTCGTACGCACCGCCGAGGAGCGTGCCAGCCTTATCGCCGAGCTGAGCA
>JBIKIA010000184.1:0-8575 GCA_044361885.1 Prosthecobacter sp.
AATCTCGCTTTCTTCTGTGTGATGTTAAGCTCGAAAACAACAGTGGCTTTTGTGCCCGACCATGCATTTCCCTGCATATTACCAATTTGGCTCCACTCCTTCGGAATGAAACGAACGTAGTTTTTGTTGTATGACACCACAACTATGCCCAACTCCTCAGCGCTTTCTTGCAGCTTTTGACGAATCAAATCTGATGTTCGCCTAACATTATCTGGCTTGTGTTCAAAAATGACATCCAGAGCACGGCGATGCTGCTGATAGATGCGCAAGGCGGTGCGCGCGATTTCCGATTCTTCCATGAATTTTTCCTCCAATAGTCTCAGATAGTTTTCCAGCAGCACGCTTGGTTCAGCACCCACGGAATGGCTGCGGCTGTTCAGGCAGTCTTTAAGGGCGCGATGCACCTGGGTGTAAGAAGCCGACAAGTAAGCGGCATCCTCTGGAGCTTCCTCGTCCTTCGTGAGGAAAAGATAGACTCGTCCTGTGGCGGTCGGGAATTCCTTTTCGACCGTTTCACGGTAGCGCTGCAACTGACTGGAATGCTGCGTAGTGCCAATTTTGTTTTCAATGCAGATCACCCACTGCTGGCCACCAGTGAGAGTTAAACATACCAGGAGGTCGATGTGCTGCCACTCCCGCCGCACTTCTACGTTTTGCAACTGCCAGCCGTCGATGTCCACGGCACTGAGCGGAGCTCTCACTTCGCCGGACGATTCATGCATCAACCGCATCAGCCACTTTTTGAGAAATGAGTCTCCCAAGCCGTGGTTCTCCGCCGGGTCGAGAATCCATGCCAGCACGTTTGAATGGCGGATCTCTCCATGCTCGAATTTCAGCACCTGGAACATATTGAAACCACCGAGCAAAGCTTCCAGACGCTCAAAGTCCGCACAGTTCACGATCAAATCGTTGAGCGCTTCGTAGTCAGCTTGCAGGGCGGCTTGGTCTGGCATCACGCTGCTTTCTGGTAAAGTTCCGTCTCCAATTCCCGGATCGCCTTCAAATACCCTGGCTTGCCGCCGAAGAGTTTCACAATCTCAATCGGCGTGCCGTGCTGGGTGAAGGGATCGACTTTGAGGATGTCCAAGGACTCGACACTGGTAATGCCGCTGTCAGCATACTTTTGGAGTAAGGACTCAAGCACGGCGCGGGCCTTGTCACCGTGCTTGGCGAAGACGTTGCGCTTCTTCACCTTGTCGGCGCGTTCCTTCCGCGTGAGGGGCGGGGCATCAAAGGCGACATGGCAGATGAGATCGAAGGCGTCGTAGTCACGGCCTACTTGCTCGGCGAGTTCGTCGAGGAAGACGCCCTTGGTGGCTAGCTCCTCCAAGATGGCCTGCTTCTTCTCGGCATCGTTCCAGACGGTGAGGAAAGCATCCAGCGAGGCGAACTCCTTGCGCACGGTTTTACGCGAGTAGTCCTTCAAGGACTCGGTGATGAGCTTGCCACTTTCGTCGAGATACTGCACGCGCTCCGTGGCGACGCGGACCATGACGTTATCGACGTAATATTTGGTGGGAGGGTCGCCGCCGGGTTCATCACCGCCAAACGGGCCGGGCTGATCTTCGCCATAAGGCGGTGGATCTTCACGCACTCCGCCCTCCCCCTCGTCAGGCGGGTCATCCGGCGGCACGGGAGGATCACCAGGTCCCGGCACGTAAATCTGTTCGGGCGGCCCATCAAAGTCAGGGTCCGCAAAGAGCACGGTGGCCCGCTTGAAGTCCATGATGGTGAAGTAGAGCTTGTTGTAGTCCTCATTGATGCGCGTGCCGCGCCCGATGATCTGCTTGAACTCCGTCATTGAGCCGATGCGCTTATCGAGCACGATGAGCTGACAAGTCTGTGCATCCACGCCGGTGGACATGAGCTGCGAGGTGGTGGCGATGACGGGATAGGTCTTCTCGGGATCAATGAAGTTATCGAGCTGGGCTTTGCCCGCGGGATTGTCACCGGTGATGCGGACGACGTAGTTGGGATTCGCGGCGGCGAGGTCGGGATTCGCATTCACCATGGCCTGCCTCATGCGCTCGGCGTGTTCGATGTTTTCGCAGAAGATGATGGTCTTCGAGTAGCGGCTGGTGGCCTTCAGAAACTCCGTGACCTTGGCGGCGACAACGGCGGTGCGTTGTTCGAGGATGAGATTGCGGTCGAAGTCGCGGTCGTTGTA
Organism: Prosthecobacter sp.; assembly: GCA_044361885.1. Classification (GTDB taxonomy): domain Bacteria; phylum Verrucomicrobiota; class Verrucomicrobiia; order Verrucomicrobiales; family Verrucomicrobiaceae; genus Prosthecobacter. The sequence continues at coordinate 2,168 of JBIKIA010000184.1, forward strand.
TTCACGGTCCTCAATGAGCTGGCCGTGCTTATCCCGCTGCCCGTCCTCAGGCCGCCAGCCGTCGAGGTCTTTGTCCAACCCGATGCGGACGACTTTATAAGGAGCGAGGAAACCATCGCTGATGCCCTGCTTCAGCGAGTAGGTATAGATGGGCTCGCCGAAGTATTCGATGTTTGACACCTCTTCGGTTTCCTTGGGCGTGGCGGTGAGGCCGATCTGGGTGGCGGATGAAAAGTATTCGAGCACTTGCCGCCAGCGCGCATCATCCGCCGCACTGCCGCGATGGCACTCATCGACGATGATGAGGTCGAAGAAGTCTTTTGAGAACTGCTTGTAGATGTTGGCCTCCTCCTCGGTGCCGGTGACGGCTTGATACAGGCAGAGATAGATCTCGAAGGACTTGTCCACCGTGCGGTTGGTGACCTTCGTCATGGCGGTGCCAAAGGGCTTGAAGTCGTTCGTCTTCGTCTGGTCGGCGAGGATGTTTCGATCGACGAGGAAGAGGATGCGCTTTTTCGCGCCCGACTTCCACAGGCGCCAGATGATCTGGAAGGCGGTGTAGGTCTTGCCCGTGCCTGTGGCCATGACGAGCAGGATGCGGTTCTCCCCACGGGCGATGGCATCCACGGTGCGATTGATGGCGATAAGCTGGTAGTAGCGAGGCGCTTTTCCCGAACCGTCATCGTAGTAGTCTTGAGCGATGATGGAGAACTGCTCGGGTTTGAGCCCTTTGGCCGCACAGTAACGCTGCCAAAGCTCCTCGGGCGTGGGGAACTGATCGAGCGGAATCTCCCGCTCCACCACGCCGGACGCCCCCGTGCGGTCATGCTCCAGGAAGGCATCGCCATTCGAGCTGTAGGCAAAGGGCAGGTCGAGAATCTCGGCGTAGTCCAGCGCCTGCGGCATGCCAGCGCCGACGGCTTGATTGTTGTCCTTCGCCTCCACCACCGCGAGCGGGAGGTTCGGCTTGTAGTCGAGCAGATAGTCCGCCTTCTTGGCCTCACCACGTTTCACGGTCTTGCCCCGCACGATGACACGCCCCTTCGTGAAATAAACCTCCTCTCGGACCTGCGTCATGACATCCCACTTGGAGCCATCCTTGCCGACAATCGCGGGCGTGATAAACTTGGTGCGGATGTCCGTCTCGGTGAGGAGTTTTTTATTCATGAGCCGCGTGAAGCAGTAATCTATTCCCATCCAAGCGGTTCTTAGATGGGCAGGCAAGGGCGGAACGCGCTTTGCGCGAGACTTTTAGGCGCGGAGACTTTGTCCAGCGGCCCCGCAGAACTGCCCAAGGGGCCCCCGGAATCGTCCAAGGGGCCCCCAGAACTGTCCAAGGGACCCCCAGAACTGTCCAAGGGACCCCCAGAACTGTCCAAGGGACCCCCAGAACTGTCCAAGGGACCCCCGGAATCGTCCAAGGGACCCCCGGAATCGTCCAAGGGACCCCCGGAATCGTCCAAGGGACCCCCGGAACTGTCCAAGGGACCCCTGGAACCGTCCAAGGGACCCCTGGAACTGTGCAAGGGACCCCCGGAACTGTGTAAGGGGCCCCCGGAACCGTCCAAGGGACCCCTGGAACTGTCCAAGGGACCCCCGGAACTCTCCAAGGGACCCCTGGAACTGTCCAAGGGACACCCGGAACTGTCCAAGGGACCCCCGGAACCGTCCAAGGGACCCCCAGAACTGTCCAAGGGACCCCCGGAACTGTCCAAGGGACCCCCGGAACCGTCCAAGGGGCCCCCGGAACTGTCCAAGGGACCCCTGGAACTGTCCAAGGGACCCCCGGAACTGTGTAAGGGACCCCTGGAACCGTCCAGGGGACCCCCGGAACCGTCCAGGGGACCCCCGGAACCGTCCAAGGGGCCCCCGGAACCGTCCAGGGAAGAGGTCGATTCAGCCCTTTGATCCCGAGATCTCTAGCTCCGCCGCCAAGCATTCCAGCAGGAGACAAAACCTTTGGCGAAGTCCTGTGGGCGGGCGGTGATCCAGTCTTCGATGATCTCGGGGGTGAACCATTCTCCGCAGGCGATCTCTTCGGGGAAGGGGCGCATGGGGCCGTTGTGGCGGGCGAGGTGGAGCTCGACGAATTCGTGGTCGGTGTGGGTTCCGGCGGGGAGCTGGGCGGCGAGTTCGGTGCTGGGGATCTCGATACCGATCTCCTCGCGGGTCTCGCGGATGGCACAGGCGGCGTAGCTTTCGCCGACATCGAGGTGGCCGGCGGCGCTGCTGTCCCATTTCAAAGGGGAGACATCTTTTAAATGGGAGCGCTTTTGCAGGTAGATCTCGCCCCGCACATTGATGACGAAGACGTGAACGGCGCGGTGGAGGAGGCCTTTGGCGTGGACTTCGCCACGCGGGAGCTGCTGGATGACTTCGTTGCGTTCGTTGACGACATCGAACATCTCGCTGGCCTTTTGCCCGGCATCGGTGCCGAGGCGGTTTTCGTAGAAGCGGCTGAGATTCACCCACTCCTCGACGCTGAGTTCTTCGGCGCGCAGGGAGGCGGGTTTGCCGAGGTGATCGACAAGGGCCTGCCAGCCACCGGGAGCTTCGGGGAGGAGGTTTTTCATCTGCTTCCGACGCTGGCTGAAGCCGAGGCGAACGAGCCGCTCGAACATGCGTCGATCACAGACCGGCAGGCTGCGCGGATCACGCGGAGTCAGCAGGATGACGGCGCTGTCCACCTTCGGCTTCGGCTGAAAGACCTCCGGTGGGACGATGCGCAGCAGCTCCACATCCCAGTCACGCTGCACGAGGATGCTGAGCGCGCCGTAGCCGTCCTGGCCGACCTTCGCCGCGAGGCGTTGGCAGACTTCTTTTTGCAGCATGAAGACGGCGCGGGTGACCGGCGTGGGCGGTGTGAGCAGGTGCTTTAAAATCTCGCCACCGACGGAGTAGGGCAGATTGCCGATGACGCGGACATCGCCGTGGCGATACCAGCCCTTGGTGCTGACGCGGGTGGCGTCTTCGTGGAGAACGGTGATGTTTGGCTGGTCGGCATAGCGCTTCTGGAGTTCAGGCGCGAGGGCGTGGTCTTTTTCAATGAGGACGAGCTGCTGCGGGCGGCCCACGAGGTGCTTTGTCATGGCGCCGAGTCCGGGGCCGGGCTCGATGACGAAGGGGGCACCATCCGGCAGGATCTGATCCGCGATCCAGTGGGCGAGGTCGTCATCGACGAGGAAGTTCTGCCCCATGCTTTTGCGCGGGGCCACTTCCTGGCCGCTGATGATTCGTGTGTTGTGCCTGCCTTCGCCTGGAGATCTCATGCGTGGAGATGCACGGGGGAGAGGGCTAGCGCAAATGGCGAAATCCGAATGACGAATGACGAACCCAAGCGGGCACTCACTTCACCAGCGTCAGGGTCTTCTTCTGCTGGGCGCTGAGGAAGGCGGTATCGACGATCTGCTGGCCGATGCGGCTGATTTCGAGGGTGAGCGGGCCGATCAGTGGGGCACCGGTTTCGAGGTGGTGGATGAGGTGCTCGATGGGGTTGCGATTCGGGGCGAGCACGGGGTCGGCGGGGACCTCGTAGCCTGCCGGGCAGTCGCGGGTTTGGACGCGGACGTAGCCGTCGTAGTCGTAGCAACTGAGCGTGCCCTGGCTGCCACGGATGACGAAGCCGCACTTCGGCTGCGGTTGATGGGTCCAGGGATCCGTGAAGGTGCCCCAGCGGGTCTCGCTGCGGCTGAGGCCGTGCGCGTAACGAATAACGGCGATGGCGTGTTCATCGACTTCGAGGCCCGGCGTGCCATGCCAGGTGCAGGTGACTTCCTCGGGCACCTTGGCCCCGAGATGCCAGGTGCCGAGCGTGGTGCCGTAGCCCATGTAGTCGAGCAGTGATCCGCCGCCCTGCGCTTTACTGTAAAACCAGCTCGCAGCTTTTTCCTCGGCGCTGGGTTCTTTTTCGACCTTGTCGGCTCCGTGATAAAGCGGGCCGCGATTGCCGCCGCAGTGCTGAAATTCCAGCGGCTCGCCGATGAGGCCTTCCTGAATCAAGCGATGCGCCGTTTGTTGGGCGGCATCCCAGACGAGTGGCCAGTTGATGGCGAGAACTTTGCCCGTGGGCTTCATGGCGGCGACCATGGCATCTGCCTCCATCACGCTTCCGGCGAAGGGTTTCTCCATGAGGATGTGCGCGCCGAAGGGGGCGACCTTTTCCACCCACTCGCCATGTTTTGAAGCGGCGGGGCAGAGTACGACGATGTCGGGCTTTGTCTGCTCCAGGCAGGCGCGGTGGTCGGTGAAGACCTGGTCGGGCCGCAGGTTGAAGCTGCGTGCGGCGGCCACCATTCGCTCGGGCTGCTCATCGCAGATAGCGACGATCTCGGCGTTCGGGTGCTCGGAGATCTGGCGGAGCAGATCCCCCATGTGGAAGTGGTCAAAATTGATGCCTGCGATGCGCCAGCGTTTCATGAGTGAGCTTGGAAAAAGTTGTGTGGAGTTTGATCGGCGGGTTGGAAACCCGCCGCACCAGTGTACGAGTTGGAAACTCGTTTTACGCTTCGGAACTCATGCCTTCAATGCCCAGTCGAGCAGGGCCTGTGCATCGCGCCAGACGCCGGATTCGGTGTCGTTGAGGACGACGACGATGCGGCGTTTGCCGTTGCGTTCACCACTGGCGACGAGGCAGTAGCCTGCGGCGTTGGTGTAGCCGGTTTTCATGCCGTCGCAGTAGCTGGCGTTGCGCAGGACGCGGTTGGTGTTGGCGAGTTCGGTGACTTTGCCGCTGGGCCATTTGAAGGTGTAGCTGGTGAGCTTTACGATGGCGCGGATGTCGGGCAGCTTGTCGCAAGTTTTGGCGATGACACTGAGCTCACGAGCGGTGGAATAGGGGTCATCACCGTTGGTGGAAGGCAGGCCGTGGGGATTGATGTAGTGGCTGTCCTTGAGGCCGAGTTCCTTGCACTTGGCATTCATCTTGGCGACGAAGGCCTCGACGCTGCCCGCGTTGTCTCGTGCGAGCACCTGGGCGATGTCGTTGGAGCTTTTCACGAGCACGGCGGTGAGAAGTTGGCGGCGCGTGTATTGCTCGCCGGCCTTGAGTCCGAGGCGTACAGGCGCGCACTGCGTGTCGCTTTGCTCGACGGTCACGACTTTATCGAGGTCTCCGGCTTCGACGATGAGCAGGGCGGTGAGAAGCTTCGTGGTGCTAGCGATGGCACCTTTCTTGTCAGCGTTCTTTTCCCAGAGAACTTCATCGGACGCGGGGTCGATGATGATGACGCGCTCGGCGCTGATCTGCGGGATGGGGCCGCGGAGTTGCTTGATCTCGATCTCGTGGCGGACGCGCTTGGTTTTTTCGAGTTCATCGGCGAGCTGCTTTTTCAGCATCTCCACCGACTGCTCACGGGAAAGGAGATCGAGCCGCTGGCCTTCGATGATCTGCTTTTGTTTTGTGATCTCGGACTCGCGACGGAAAACGTCGGCTTCTTTGGCGTTCACCTCCTCCTCACGCCATTTGAGCTTGGCTTCCTTTTCTGGGTCGCCGCAGCTCGTGCAGATGAGCGATGCGATCAGGATGAGCAGGGTAGTTTTGAAGGCGTTCACGGCTGGCTTCATGTCACTTGGGGATTAGAGTTCGGAGAGGAGTTCCTTCAGACGTGCGGCAGGCCACTGACCAGGAGCGTTCGATTCGCCAATGAAGCCGTAGTTCAGCAGGCTGCCAGCCTTTGCAAGCACCAAGCGGGAAACACGGCCCCAGGAACCCATGCCCATGGTGGAAAGGCGCAGGCGATGGGACTCGGCGGTGATCGTGAGGAGACGGGTGAGATCTGCGGGCGAATTCAGGAAGGTGGCGATCTTCACGGCATCCAGCCCGGAAGGCTGGGCAAAGCTGATGGCTCCGCGCAGAACCTCTTCACCCGGCGTGGTTTGGAAATCATGGAAGGAGCCCATGACCTTCACTCCGGCAGCGTGTGCCTTTTTGATAAGCGGCGCCATCTCCATGGCGCTGCGGATTTCGATATCGATGAGCACGGCAAGGTCGAGCAGCGGCTCGATCATCTCCATGCGCTCGGCTGCGACGAGACTCCCCTGCCCTCCTTCGGCGGGATGACGGGCGGTGAGCAGGATGGGGGTGGTGTTTCCAGCCTGGGTCAAAACCGCGCGCAGGTCGGCGGCGGGCATTTTGAGAGTGTCGAGGCGAAGCTCGATGACATCACAGGTAGCCGAGCGCTGGGTGGGTGACATCGCAGCCCAGGTCGTCAGGGCCGACGAGTCAGGGATCACGCCCACGGTCAGAGGCCGGGTGGAGCTCAGAGGATTTTGGGAGGAAACGAGTTGTGCCATTCGCTAGGAATGTTAAAATTTTAATAGAAATGAACTAAATTAGAAGCAATATCTCGCAGTATGCTGGGTCGCCGACAAGAAATCAATTTGCAGCTCACTGAGTTGTTCGACAGCGCG
>JBIKIA010000426.1:0-4496 GCA_044361885.1 Prosthecobacter sp.
AGCGCGTTGTTGGGCTTCTGCCTTTGGTTTGCTCATTTCCTGAGATCCGCCTTCGCCACCTACTTCTGGCCTGACCTGGTCGAGATCCCGCCGATCGAGGAGCTTTACTGGGTGATCGCTGTCGTGGTGCCCTTCACTCCCATCGTTCTCGAGTATCGCGGCTTTTACTCGAATCTGTATCACAAGACACCCGCGAAGAGCCTCCGCCAGCTCGGCGAGACGCTGGTGGTCATGGGCACGGTGATTGGTGCGATGGTGGTGTTTTTGAAATGGAACGTGCCCAGCCGCTCCGTGGTCATTCTGGCGGTGACACTGGCAGGAACGGCGCTGCTGCTGCGTGAAGCCTGGCAGCGCGAGACATTGCGACGCCAGATCGCCACGGGTAGAGGTCGCGAGCGGGTGATCGTGGCGGGTGCCGCGCAGGACTTGGCGATTTTTGAAGATCAAATGCCGCCAGAACAGCGCGCGAGCATGGACGTGGCGGCACGGATCGACATCACGCAACAGCCCGTAAGCGACCTGGTGAAAGCGATGCACGAGACCGCTGCCTCACGAGTCATCTTCGCCGCACAGCATGTGCATTTCGGCAGGATCGAGGAGGCTGTGCAGGCATGTGAAACCGAAGGCGTTGAGGCATGGATCGCGGCGGACTTCTTCCAGACCGCCATCGCACGCCCAACCTTCGATGTGCTCGGCGGGAAACTGATGCTCGTCTTCCACAGCACGCCGCAGGTCTCGTGGTCACTTGTCTTCAAAGACATCTTTGATCGCATCGGAGCCCTGTTGCTGTTGCTCGCCACGATGCCGCTGTGGATCGCCGCTGCCGTGGGCATTCGCCTCGCCTCGAAGGGGCCAATTTTCTTTCGCCAGGAGCGATCCGGCCTGTACGGGAAGCCTTTCATGATGTGGAAATTCCGCACCATGCACACGGATGCTGAATCGAAGCGCGCCGAACTGGAATCGCTCAACGAGATGGACGGCCCTGTCTTCAAGATCAAAGACGATCCACGCATCTTCGGCCTCGGCCGCTGGCTGAGAAAGACAAGCATTGATGAACTTCCACAGCTTCTCAACGTGCTCTGGGGTGACATGAGCCTCGTCGGTCCACGGCCCCTGCCGGTGTATGAGATCGAGCGCATCGAGAAGCATGCTCAACGTCGCCGTTTGAGTGTGAAGCCTGGCCTGACCTGTCTCTGGCAAGTGACTGGACGCAATGGCATCAAGAACTTCGAAGAGTGGGTGGCCCTGGATCTGAAGTACATCGATAACTGGTCGCTCTGGCTGGATCTGAAGATCCTTGTCAAAACGCTGCCCGCCGTATTGCGCGGGCTCGGGGCTTCGTGAGGCCTGGGTGGAGTCGGAAAAGACTCGTCATTCGTCTTTTGCCATTTCATCGTAACGTCATGCACATTCCAACCCTCATCGAGCGCAAGCGCGACGGCGGCAACCTGTCCACCGAAGAGATCCGTCATGTGATCACCGCTTTCACCTCGGGTGAAATGCCGGATTACCAGATGAGTGCGCTGGCGATGGCCATCCTGATTCGCGGCATGAGCACGGAGGAGATCGCCGCCTTGACCGAAGCCATGCTGCACAGCGGCTCCACGCTCACCTGGCCTGCGGATGCGCCGATGCGCGTGGACAAACACAGCACGGGCGGCATTGGCGACAAGACGAGCCTCATCATCGCTCCGCTGCTTGCCTGCGATGGACTCTGGGTGCCGATGATTTCAGGACGTGGGCTTGGTATCACCGGCGGCACGCTGGACAAGCTCGACTCCATCCCCGGTTTCCGTACGCAGATGAGCGAGCCGGAGATCCGCCGCGTCATCGCAAAACTCGGCTGTGTCATGGTCGGACAGACGGCGGACATCTGCCCTGCTGACAAAAAGCTTTATGCCTTGCGCGACGTCACCGGCACGGTGCCCAGCATACCGCTCATCACTGCCAGCATCCTTTGCAAAAAGCTGGCCGAAGGGCTGAACCGACTCGTGCTGGATGTGAAGTTCGGCAGTGGTGCCTTCATGAAAACAGAAGCCGCGGCTCATGAACTGGCTCAGAGCATGGTTCAAACGGGACGTGCGCTCGGAGTGCGCGCCAGCGTGCGGCTCAGCCGCATGGATGAGCCGACAGGTGAAGCGGCGGGCAATGCGCTCGAAGTCGCCGAGGCCGTGCGCTGCCTGAAAGGAGGCGGACCCGCCGATCTCGAAGCCATCGTGATCGACCTCTGCGCCACCGTATCCATCTCATCGCGCGAACAACTGGTCGAGATGCTGCACAGCGGCAAAGCCTGGGAGAAATTTCAGCGCATGGTCGCAGCTCAGGGCGGTGATGTCAGCGCACTTGAGCGGATGGGCGAGATCCATCGTGCGCCTGTCATTCACGAGGTCAAAGCCAGGACTAGCGGACAAATCACACAAATGGATGCGCGAGCCATCGGGCAAGCGGTGCTGGAACTCGGTGCAGGAAGAGCCAAGGCGAGCGACAACATCGACTACGCCGTGGGCTGTGATCAGATCGCCAAAACAGGTCGCCAAATCAGCGCTGGGGAAACCTTGATCCGCATCCACGCACGATCCAAAACAGCCGCCGAAGCTGCCGAGGTCATGATTCGTCAAGGAATCTGCGTGGAGTAACCCGACCTCAAACGAGCCCCTTTTGACGCTTCGCGTGGATAGCGGCGGAGTATTCGCTGCTGTTAAAGTCCACGTAGGCTTCAGAGAGGTCGGTCGTATAAACGGTATGCCCGGCACTGCCGCCATTGAGATCAATGGTGACAGCGAAGCGAGGTTCTTTGACGACTTTTTCCAGATCGGTGACAGGGGTCTTCGAAGTCAGCCCGCCTTTGCAGGCGATGAGGCCATTGAAGTAGATGTCGATGAGCTCCTCTTTGATGCGTGCGCCGGAGTAGCCGACGGCGTGGATGATGCGACCCCAGTTTGGGTCGCTGCCATTGAAGGAACACTTCACGAGCAGGCTCTTTGCCACGGCTTCAGCAGCTTTCTTGGCATCAGCCTGAGTGCGGGCGTTGCGCACGCGGATCTCGACGAACTTGGTCACGCGCTCACCATCGCTGACGATCATCTTCGCCAATTCCATCATCACCTTTTGCAGGGCACAGCGGAAGACTTCAGCCTCTGGACTGCCTTTTTTTATGGCGGGTGCATCGGCCTGTCCGTTGCTCATGACAATGACGGTGTCGTTCGTACTGGTATCTCCGTCGATGGTGATGCGGTTGAAGGATTGATCGACCGCGAAACGCATGGCGCGCTTGAGTTCGTCCTTCGAGATCTTGGCATCGGTGGTGATGAAGCTGAGCATCGTGGCCATGTTTGGGCAGATCATTCCCGCGCCTTTGGCGATGCCGCCGATGCGGAAGCTGACACCTTTCCCAAGCGGCACTTCGATGGCGTAGATTTTCGGCTTCGTATCGCTCGTCATGATGGCGCGCGCGGCGTCTTCATTGCCCGTGGGGCTGAGTTGACCCGCGAGTTCTCCAATGCGCGGGGTGATGCGCTGGATGGGCATGTTCATGCCGATGATGCCGGTGGAGCAAACGAGCACCTCGCGCATCTTCAGGCCGAGCGCTTCCGCCGTGGCCTTGCACATGGCTTTGGCATCCTGGATGCCCTGCGGTCCGGTGCAGGCGTTGGCATTGCCGCTGTTGGCGATGATGGCGCGCGCATCCGCCGTCTTCACATGCTGCTGGCAGACACGGACACAGGCGGCGCGGACTTTGTTCGTGGTGAACACGGCATCTGTGATGGCCGGAGTGTCGGAGACGATGAGAGCGAGGTCGAGACGCGTGATCTCGGGGTTCTTGATGCCGCAGGAAATGGCGGCAGCGCGGAAGCCGCGCGGAGCAGTGACGCCCCCTTCGATGGGTTTAAAGAGGACGCGCATTTTGCTACAGGGATCGAGTTCGGCGGCGGGATTCATCAGATGTTGAGAAGTCCTGCGGTCGGGGGGAACCCGCAGATAAGGTTCAGGTTTTGAACGGCCTGACCGGAGGCACCTTTGCCAATATTGTCCTCGGTGCTCATCAAAATGAGCTGGCCAGCACGGGCATCTAAGGCCCAGCCGACATCGACGAAGTTCGTGCCGACGACATTTTTGGTGTCGGGGCGTTGGTTGGGACCGAGCAGGCGGACAAAGGGTTGGCCGGCATACGCTGCACGCAGGGCATCACCGATTTGATCGAGCGTGACGCCGGGCTTCACGCTGGAAAAGATAGTGGTGCAGATGCCAGAATGGGTCGGCACGAGATGGGGCACAAAGGTGAGCTTCACCGGACGCCCCGCAGCAATTTCGAGTTCTTGGCCGATCTCGCTGAGATGGCGATGCTTTGGCACGCTGTAGCTGCGGACACTGTTCTGTACTTCACAGAAGAGCAGTTGTACACTTTCCTTGCGCCCGGCACCGCTGGCTCCGCTCATGCTGGAGACGGAAATCGGCGCATCGCCGAGCAGCCCGGCTTTGAACAGGGGGATGAGAGG
>JBIKIA010000490.1:0-3980 GCA_044361885.1 Prosthecobacter sp.
TGGCACACGCACCTCGGTCCTACTCGTCGATGCCGATGACCTGGAACGGCTCTCTTTTCAGACTAGCCCTGCCGTGCTGCCTCTGATGTCGGATCGTGAGCTGCTCTGGCACCTGCGAGACATCGCTGCGCGGCTGCCTTTCACCCCATCCTCCATCGGCATCGGCATGGCCGGAGCCCGGAGTGAAGAGGACAAAGATCGCCTCCGCCGTGCCGCCTCACGCATCTGGCCCGCCGTGCCCTGCATCGCCACGAACGATCTCGACACCGCCCTGGCCGCCGTGCCGGAGCGCACAGTCCCCTTCCCTCGCGTACTCGTGCTCAGCGGCACGGGTTCATGCTGCTTTGGCCGAGCACCCAATGGCCGCACGGCGAAAGTCGGAGGACGAGGCCACGTCATCGGAGATCGCGCCAGTGCCTGCGATATCGGCCTGCGCGCCCTGCGGGCGGTCATTGCCGATCTCGATCATTGTGGAAAGATGGGCGCGCTCGGTGTGGCCATCCTGAATGCACTCACCTTCAATGAGCCCGAGCAGCTCATCCCCTGGTCCGTGAATGCCAGCAAAACCGAGATCGCCAGCCTCGCCATCACGGTCTTCACCGTAGCTGCGAAAGGCGACAAGCTCGCCAAACACCTGCTCTCTGACTCCGCCGCCATGCTCGCCGAAGATGCCTGCGTCTGCGCCCGTCAGTTGCTCGGCAGCGATCAGGGAGAGATCGAGTTCGTGCTCAATGGCGGTGTCTTGTTAAAGAATCCCACCTTCCAGCGCGATGTCGCCCGCCGCATTCGCAAAGGCTGGCCTGGGGCGCGCATCACGCCACTGGTGCACCCCTCCGTCTGGGGTGCCATCGCACTCGCCCGCCGCGTCCTGGCACCAGTACTCTCAAAGCCCCGCAAGGAAGCCTCCGAGTTTGTGCTCCCCCCTGAGATCGCCGATCTCGCCGTGCTCGCGAAATCCCCCACAGAGATGCGCAATCCGCGCTCCATGAAGCTCGATCAGATGCCCCTGGCCAAGGGCATCGATCTCATGCTCAGCGAAGATGCAGCGCTGACTCAGGCCATCCGTGCCGAGAAGAAAAACATCACCCTTGTGATCACCCAGGTCGTGCGTGCTTTTCAGAGCGGAGGGCGGCTTTTTTATGTCGGCGCAGGCACCAGCGGGCGTCTCGGCGTGCTCGATGCCAGCGAGATCCCGCCCACCTTCCGTGCTCCGCGTGAGCAGGTGCAGGGCATCATCGCCGGCGGACGCCAGGCACTCTGGAGTGCCGTGGAAGGTGCGGAGGATGACGTGCAGGCCGGAGCGCTGGCTGTGAGAAATCGCAGCATCGTCAAACGCGATGTCGTCATCGGCATCGCCGCCAGTGGGCGCACACCCTTTGTCTGGGGTGCGCTACGTGAAGCCAAAAAGCGTGGAGCCTTCACCGTGCTCCTTTGTTTCAATCCCGCCATGCGTCAGGCCGTCCAGAAGGTCCGCGATGCCTCATGGAAACCCGCCGTCATGATCACTCCCGATGCCGGTCCCGAAGTGCTCACCGGCTCCACGCGTCTGAAATCCGGCACGGCGACCAAACTCATCCTGAACATGATCACCACCCTCGCCATGACCAAGGTTGGCAAGGTCGTGAGTAATCTCATGGTCGATCTCAACCCCTCCAACATCAAACTGCGTGACCGCGCCGTGCGCATCATCAGCGAACTCACCTGCAGTTCCCGGGATGATGCCCGTGCCGCCCTTCAGACTTCAGGCTGGGTGGTCAAGACAGCCTACCTGGCTCTGAATCGAAAGTGAAGTTCACCGAGGCGGGCTTGACCTGGGGGCTTTTTTCCGAGTAGCCTGCACATGTATGAAAACCACCCTCATCCTTGCCGCTGCCGCCTTTTTCAGCCTCCATTCCGCCTGGGCTGACTGGGTCATCATTCAAAAAGTCACCACTGATCAGGCCAAGGACATGTCCATGAGCATCAAGGCCAAGGGGGACAAGTCACGCATGGACATGGGAGATCAGATGAGCCTCATCCTCGACAGCACGACGGGTGATTCCACCATGTTCATGCATCCACAGAAGATGATGATGAAGCTCAGTGCGGACAGCATGAAGGGCATCATGGCCATGGCCGCGCAGCAGCTCGGCAGCGAACCCTCCGCCAAGCCCAAAGCAACTGGGCAGAAGGAAAAAGTGGGAGAACACGAGTGCGAGATTTACACTTGGGAAGGCAAGCTCGGCACTGGCAAGTTCTGGGTCGCCAAAGACTTTCCCAATGCCAAAGAGCTGAACGAACTCCAGGACAAGATGATGAAATCCATGGGCAATCCCATGTCCAACCTCGTGCCTCAAAACAGTGACTTCCCTGGCATCGTGGTGAAGTCGGAGATGGCCGTCATGGGCAAGAAAAACGTCTCCGAACTCGTCTCCGCCAAGCAGGAGGCCCTGAGTGACGACATCTTCAAAACACCTGAAGGCTATCAGGAAATGAAAACTCCCGGCCTGCCCGGCAAGTGATTCTCTGATCGGTGCATCGCCGCCTCAGTTGGTGAAACTGCTCCGCAGATCCACCTTGTCACCCATCTCATTGGAGAGCTTCACGAGGCGCTCGAACATACTCTTCTTCATCTCGGCGTGTTCGGCATTCGCGGCGAGATCGGTCATCTCCTGCGGATCTTCGGCGAGGCGGTAGAGGCGGAGGACTTTGGCCTTCGGATAAGCGATGAGCTTCCATCCCTCGTGTGTAATGGCGCGTTGGAGTTCCAGGTAGGCACCATAGACGGATGCGTAGCTCGACTGCTTCTGCTCGCCGCTCAGCAGCGGGCGGAGGCTGTTGTAGAAGACATGCTTCGGCTTCTCTGCTCCCGCGAGATCGAGTGCGGTTGCCATCAGGTCTTGTAGGTAGATCGCGGCATCATTCTTCGCGCCTTTCGCCACGCCGGGTCCGGCGACCAGGAAGGGCACGCGCACGCTGTGGTCATACATATTTTGTTTTCCAAACAGGCCTTGATGCCCGACCGCGAGCCCGTGGTCGGCGGTGAAGAAGATCCAGGTGTTCTCCGCCTGGCCGCTGGCATCGAGCGCATCAAGGATGCGACCGATTTGAGCGTCCATGTGACTGATGAGCGCATAGTATTCCTGGCGGTGCGTCTTCACCGAAAGCTCCGTGCGCGGCATGGGCGCGAGGTTTTCATCCCGCAGCTTGTGGGAGCAACCGATGTCGTCCTTGTGCGGATACTCGGGAAGGAAGTTCTGTGGCATGGCGATGCGGCTGAGCGGATATTGATCAATGAACTCCTTGGGTGCCTGTCTCGGATCATGCGGCGCATTGAACGCAGCATAGATGAAAAAGGGCTTCTCCTGCTGCTTCGCATCGGCGAGGAAGCCGAGTGTGTTATCGCGCACGATCTCGCTCCAATGCGTTCCGCCTTCCCAGAAGCCGCCGAGGGTTTTGTCGAACGGGCTCCAGGCATCGGTTTGATCAGCGATGGGGCGGTTGTAGGCGGTGGGAACGGTCTTCGGCATGCCGGCGCGGACGTCCTTCACCACGTCGAAGCACTTCGCCGCATCGGTCTGGATGTGCCACTTGCCGGTCATGTAGGTCTTGTAGCCAGCCTGCTTCATGAGCTGCGGCCAGAGCACGCCTTTTTCGCGTTCGGCATTGGTCTTGTTGTAAACCTTGTCCGCGTCCCACACACTGCGACCCGTGACAAGCATCGTCCGGCTGGCCACGCAAACTGCGCCGCTCCACGAGCCCATGTTGTAAGCCCGCGTGAACATCGTTCCCCGCGCGGCGAGACGGTCGAGATTCGGTGTGTCGATGTCCGTGTGCCCAAACGCCCGCACGGCCTCGTAGCAGTGATCGTCGGCAAAGAGGAAGAGGATGTTCTGCTTTGCGGCGTGCAGCGACGAGCTGAAGGCAAAAAGGCCGAGAACGGCAAAGATGTGTTTCATGGTTGGGAATGGAAGAGGCTTTCAAAATGCCAAAGTTCCAAC
>JBIKIA010000489.1:0-3980 GCA_044361885.1 Prosthecobacter sp.
CCACAAGCCATTCCAGACCCATGCGGCATTGCCAGCCCAGCAGCGGCCGAGCTCGATGAACTCGTGGCCGGGTGCTGGAGCGGCGCTGAGGTAGAGGCCCACGATAATGAGCACGTTGACCAGGAAGATGAGACTCATGGAGAAGAACTCGCCATTGCGCTCGAGGTCGCTTTGATGCGTGAGGACGGTCTTGATGGTGTAGGTAACGTGAAACCACCAGGTCATGCCGAGCAGGGCGTAGAAGAACCAGACCGGCCGCAGATGCACGCCCCGGCTGCCGATGGGCAGGGTGACCATCTCGTGAAGGTTCCAAAACATGCCCAGAAGCCCGAAAATCAGCATGACTGCCACGGAATAGAAAGGGATGAGGTAGGGGGCGAGCGTGATCCAGGTGTTGGATTTGTTTGTCTCGACGTAGCCGCCCGTAGGCGAGGCACTCCAACCGAAGATTTCGCCACCAAAGGCTCGGGCGACGACAAGGTGGCTGAGCTCGTGCCCTAGTACATAGGCGTGGACGGGGCGCCATCCGGCAAGGTAGGCAGCGGCCCAGGCGAAGCCGCCGGTGGTGAAGAAGATGAACTGCTCCGAACGCCAGAAGTCCGACCTCGTGAGCGCCCGGAAGAGCATCTCGCCTAGCGTGAAGGCCGTGATCAGACCAAGCGGGAGGAGACAAAACCCTGCGATGAGCCCTTTATAAGTGCGCACTTTCTTCCGCTGTTTCGCCACAGGATGCCGCCGTGTGTTCGCAGGCTTCGACCGCTCCAATTTCTGGTCGGTTCGCTCGCGGGCGCTGAGTCGGTAGGTGTTCGAGGACATTCTGGAAAATCGCGAGTTATTTAGCAGATCTTAACATCTTAACAATCCTAGATGTTCACAAGTGACATAACTTTCCCAATAACTCCCCTGCCCTTTCAGGCCTAAAGTCGCTCCCCAGGCCCAAGACGGCGGCGGGTTTCGTCGTCGCTTCCACGGGCGCGGACGGTGATGAAAGCGCTGGCGCTGAGAATGAAGGCACCGCAGATCAGGCTGAGGTTTTGGAAGGACATGAACTCGATGGCAGCGAAGGCCAAAGGCGGAGCCAGCAGACCGCGGACACCCGTGAGGAAGGAGTGGACGCTCATGTATTCGGCGACGGCGTGTTTCGGGGCGAGTTTCGTGACCCAGAGTCCCCAGGTGACATTGCCTCCAGCATTCGCCACGCCCCAGAGCCCCATGCCGATGCACCAGGCGGGCAGTCCATGCCCGAGGTAAAAGATCATGATGGCCACCGCGAAGATGACATTGAGGATTGAGCGGACCATAAAAAGGCCCACGCGATCATAAATGATGCCCCAGTGGTAGGAACTGAGCATGCGCAGCGTCACCGGCACCACGCCAACCACCCAGGCGACAGTGCGCTCGGGTAAATTGATGCCGTGCTTCGGGTTGGCGAGGTATTCCACAAAGAGGCTGGCAGCCACGAGATTACCGATGCCCATCATCATCCAGGAAATGAGCAGCGTGCGGAAATCGCGATCCGCACGCACCCAGCGGAGGGCAGACAACAACCGCGTGTCCGCCGACTCTGCGGTCTCCCATGGCACTGCCGGCAATCCATAGGTCCACCAACCGGATAGGAAGCCGCTGACAGAGAAGCACCAGAGCAGCCAGGTGTAATTCTCCAGATTCAATCCCAGCAGCCAGCCACCGAAAAAGCCGAAGCCCACGGCAGCTGCCGATCTTGTCACACCAGCGATGGCGTAAAGCCTGCCGCGCTGTGCTTCAGGGTAGTTCAGCCGGTAGATCTGCGTCAGCAGCGGGATCTGCATGGAGAAGCAAAACAACCCCAGACTCAGCCCCAGAATAAAAATCCATGGATCACGCGGAAACAAGGCGGCGGCGGCCATGAAGGCGCCACCAAGCATCTGCACCTTTGCCGCCGTGCGAGCGATGGTGCTGCGAAATCTCAGCAGCAGCGGGATGACAAAAAGACTGGTGACCAGACCACCACTGGTGGCACTAAGGAAGATGGACTTCTCGACATGCCCGAGTTGGAAGACGCGAACGGCGATCAACATGCCAAAGGTCGATGACATGGCATCCAACACTCCAGAGGGCAGCGACCGCCACAGCTCGTTGTGGAAGGTGCGACGCGTGTCTGGGTTGGTGGACATTGATTCGGGTTCACAGTGCTTGGCGTGGCTTCCCCTGATCTGCAATGATCCATCGACTTGGAATTCTAAAATCGTGAATCTTGAACTCGATTCGCGTGGAGGCTGTCTCCCGCCTTGCACTTGAGGCGGAGTCCTCTAGTATCGCGCCCCTTTCCGATCTGATTTTTTGCTTAATGAAACCCACTGACGAACTCCTGCTCATCCCACACGAAGAGGGATTCCGCGCCTGGCGGACCAAGGCAGGACAGATGCAGCCCGGTGAAGCCGAGGCAAAATCCTGGCGTGGTGCCGAGTGGGTGGCACTGCCCGCACGCTCCACCGTCAGTGTACCGATGCGCTTTCAGGGCGTGGAAGGAGCGCGACGCGACTCCGCAGCACATCTCGAACTGGAGGCCGCGGGCTTCAGCAATGAAACCTCGGACTCGAACAACTTCGAGATTGTCGTCACCGGCGCACGTGAGGAGCGGGACCAGCCCATCTCGGCGATCATCCAGGTATCCGCCCTGCCAGCCAGCATTCTGGAGGCCTCTGACGATGCCCGCTTCGCCCCTTCCGTAGCCTTCCATCAGCTCCATCCGGGCGAAGCCTTGCTGTGGTATGAAGCTGGCGGACTCGTGATCGCCATCCCGAATGATCAGGGTTCTCCCCTGCACTGCCAGGCCTTGGCTGCGCGCTCTCTGGATGCTGATGCAGCAGCGGAAATCCGATGCATTTTCGCTGCCCTGGAACTAGCGGGCATTTCCCCTGATCTCCAAAGCATCTGCCTCTCCAGCACGAATGAGTCCGAGGACATCGTCCCCCTGAGTTTTGAAAATGGGCTCGATCTGCCCGTGTCCGTGCGCCGTGCCGGACCGCCGATCCTTCCCGCGCAGACCTCGCGTCTCGTGCCCGCACCGGTGGTGCAGCTTCGTCATGAACGGCAGCAGCGCCGCATGGTGATGATGGGTGTGGCTGCCTTTACTTTTGTACTCATCGCCGCACTGGGTGCCTTTGCCGCACGCGTGATGATGCGTGAGCGCCAGCTCGTGGCAGAAAGTCAGCGTCTCGATGCCTTGGAGCCCGAGCTTGCCGCCATCCGCGATGCGAAAGCAAGCTGGGAGGATCTGCGGCCTGCGCTCACACCGGATCAGTATCCCGTCGAGTCCATCTACCAGCTCATTTTGCTGCTCCCGCCAGAGGGCATCCGCGTCACCCGCCTCGAACTGAAACTGGATGGCATCGTGATCGATGGAGAGGCCTCCTCTCTCGGCCATGGCATTGAGTTTCGAGACAAGCTCGTCGCTTCCCCCGCCTTCAGTCGCTGGCAATGGGAGTTCCCCAGCCCCACGAGTCTGCCTGACGGCCGCGCCACCTTCCGTGCCGAGGCACGACCTCAGGACGCTGCTGGTGCGGATGGGGCAAACCAGGAGGTGACCTCGCTATGACCGCCAGCGAACAAAGACTCGCTTTAGCTCTGGGCGTCATCCTGATCGGTGGTGGAGCTTTCATGGGACTCACCAAACTCAAGGCCTGGAAACAACGCGTGGACAGCGTGGCCTCCGATGTCGCCACCCGCCGGGCGGAAGCCGATGAACTGCTCGCCAAACAAGATTTCTGGGAGCAGCGCTCTTCTTGGTTGGGCGAAAAGCAGCCTCCCTTCACCAAACCGGGGGAAGCGATCACGAATGTGCTGAACATCGTCGATGAACTCGCCAGTAAGCACGGCATCAGCGTGCCACAAAAGCAGCCCAATGAACCCGGTGAGCGAGCAGGCATGACCTCTGCTGTCGTCACGCTGGTCGTGCGTGGCGAGATGAAACCCGTGATGAACTGGCTCTACGAACTTCA
>JBIKIA010000100.1:0-11819 GCA_044361885.1 Prosthecobacter sp.
GGTCACTCCAGTGGTGCCTCGATCATCTTTGATGATTTCAGTGTCGATGCTGAAGTCCCGGCTCCATAAAGCACCGCGAAAAGTTTTGAAAAGCCGTCCGGGCCCAGTGCCCAGACGGCTTTTTCATGTTTCGGATTCTGATTGCAGTGAAGAATTGCACGCACACCGAACTCATGTCAGTTAGCCGGGTGTTTACCCGCCTTCTTCCCCACCTGTTTGTCCTGACCCTGATCACCGCTTGCGGTCCTGTGGATCGTGAAGGAGCATCACTGGCAGATTATGAATCGGCTGGCACCGAGGCGCTTGTGCGGGAGATCATTCGCACTTTGCCGGACCTTAATCCTGGCGTACAGAAGAGTTTTTCGATTGCTCTTGGAGAGATCGTTCGGGCGCGGGACTTCACCTCGGCGAGCGTGACGTTTTTGAAGCGGTTTGATGATCTCAAACTTCGCATCATCAGCGCGAGCGTGCTTGGCACAGCACCGCCGGACAATACCGCCATTGACCCCGATTTCCGTGTGCCTGTATTCGTCATCCAAATAAGATCCATGAAACAGATCAGCGGCAGCACCTGGGACTACGAGGCCGCCTGGTCCTACAAAAAGCAATTCCAGCGCCGCCAGTGGAAGGTCACCAGTGACAATGGAAATTGGAAGATCGAGCCTGGTGCCGTGATCGAGGAAAATTAATTTCGAGTTTTGATCTCGATGGATGCGGCTCTTTGATCTGAAGAGCCTTTCTGCGGCAAGCCTTCGCAGCGGCGCGCCGTAGTGCTGACATGAAGTTCTTCCTCTTTCTTTGCCTGCTGCCGCTTGTCACCATCGCTGCGGAATATCGACAAGTGGGCGCAGCCTCGGTGGACATTACGCCAGACTATCCGGTGCGGCTCAGTGGCTACGGGGGGAGGCGTCTTCCAAACACCGGTGTCTCACAGCACATCTTTGCCAAAGCGCTCGCCATTGGCAGCGATGACGAAGGTCCGGCGGTCTTGGTGACGGTGGACAACTGCGGTATCCCGGCCTCAATGCGAGAAGAAGTGCTGCGTCGGCTCTTGTCGAAGACCAAGCTGATCAATGAGCGCTTCGCCATCTGCTCCAGCCACACGCATTGCGCGCCGATGATCCTCGGCATCCTGCCAAACCTTTTTGGCATGGACATCCCTGCGGAGCACATGGTCGCCATTGAGCGCTACACGCGTGAACTCACGGACGACATCGAAAAAGCCGCGCTGGCGGCGTTGGCGGACCGGAAGCCGGCAACACTGGCCTGGGGTATTGGCAAGGTTGGTTTCGCCGCGAACCGACGCGTGTTCCCATTAAAGCCGATCGATCACGACCTGCCTGTTTTGCGTGCCACGGATGCCGGTGGGAAAGTGCGGGCGATCTTCACG
Source organism: Prosthecobacter sp. (assembly GCA_044361885.1). GTDB lineage: Bacteria > Verrucomicrobiota > Verrucomicrobiia > Verrucomicrobiales > Verrucomicrobiaceae > Prosthecobacter. The sequence goes on from JBIKIA010000100.1 coordinate 1,391, forward strand.
AGCTACGCCTGCCACTGCACGACCATCGGCATCGAGGAAATCCATGGAGACTGGGCGGGTGTGGCGCAGGAGGCGCTGCAGCGTGAGTTCCCCGGCGCCATCGCGTTGACGGCACTCGGTTGTGGTGCGGATCAGAATCCGAATCCACGCCGCACAATGGAACTCGTCAAAAAGTATGGAGAAGACCTAGGAGCCGAGGCGAAACGGCTGACGACGGGTGTGTTGGAGCCTGTAAACGGCAGGTTGGAGTGTCAGACAAAGCTGATCGAACTCGCCTATGGCCCACTGCCGACGCGTGTAGAGTGGGCGGCCCTTGCCGCTTCAAAGACGGCGGCGACCGCGTATCACGCGAAGAAAAACCTCGCGCGACTCGATCGTGGCGAGGCGCTCCCGACTCACCTGCCCTACCTCGTGCAGCGATGGTCATTCGGAGATGACATGGCCATGGTCTTCCTACCGGGTGAGATCACGGTGGATTACTCGCTGCGGATCAAACGCGAGTTCGACCGCGAGCGCCTGTGGGTAAACGGATACTCGAATGACGTGCCGTGTTATGTGCCATCGCGCCGCGTCCTGGATGAAGGTGGCTACGAGGGCGCGGGCGCGATGGTCTATTATGATCGTCCGACAAAGTTCGCACCCGATGTCGAAGAGCGCATCATGGGCGCGGTGCATACGCTGATGCCGAAGTCGTTCCTGACGAGGCCGGAGCAAATCAAACCTGCCGTGGCAGTGCAGGCCATTGCGTATCCCGATCACTCAAATCTGCTCGTCGTGCGAGATGCCAACGGCGGTGAACGCGCAGTCAAAACAGCGGCAGACTGGGCCGAACGTGTTTCGCACATCAAAGCAGGGATGCAGCAGGTCATGGGCACTTTGCATGACACCTCACGCTGGGCTCCGCTGCAGGTCGAAGTCGTCTCCGAAGAGAAGACGCCCACCTATCTACGGCGCAAAGTGCGCTTCACACCGGAGGTGGGCGACCGCGTGCCTGCGTGGTTGCTCATCCCGAATGAGCTGCCAGCGGGTGGCAAAGCGCCCGCCATGCTCTGCCTCCACCAGACGACAAAGATCGGCAAGGATGAGCCCGCTGGGCTGGGGGGACTACCTTCTTTGCACTACGCGCATGAGCTGGCCGGTCGGGGCTATGTCTGTCTCGTTCCAGACTATCCTTCGTTCGGGGAGTACGAGTATGATTTCACCCAGCACGGTGCCGCCCGGGCCAGTGGTTCGATGAAGGCGATCTGGAACAACATGCGCGCCGTCGATCTCCTCGAAACTCTCCCGCAGGTGAACAAGGACCGCATCGGCGTCATCGGCCATTCGTTGGGCGGGCATAACGCGCTCTTCACGGCAGTCTTTGATGAACGATTAAAGGCCGTGGTGACGAGCTGCGGCTTCACGCCCTTCCACGACTATTACGGCGGCAAAGTCGCCGGCTGGACCAGCGACCGCTACATGCCGCGCATCCGCGATGTGTTTGAAAACGATGCAGGCAAGATCCCCTTCGACTTCTACGAGGTCATCGCCGCCATTGCACCGCGAGGGGTCTTTTCCAATTCACCGCTGAAGGACAGCAACTTCGACGTCGGTGGCGTGCGCAAGGCTTATGCAAAGGCGGGAGAGGTGTATGCGCTGTTGAAAGCGGAGAAGAACCTCACGCTTGTCACCCCTGACGCTCCACACGATTTCCCTGATGCAGAGCGTCAGGCAGCCTACGCGTGGTTGGATGGCCTGTTGAAGTGAGCCGCGCCGCCATGTCGTCGCTCACCTCCCGCAGCGGAGGCCATGTTGTCTCCGTGACCCGTAAAGCGTTGCAGCACGAAGCCGGTGTAGCTCGTTCTGCTTGCTCTTCAGCAAGTTGAGCGAGCCGTGTCACGGCGTCTTCGATTTTGGGATCTCCCCCCGTGCTTTTGAATAAGCGCGATCCGCGATGCGGGCGACATGCGGCCGATGAAACGCGGAGCTAGAAGTTGCGGATTTGCATAGCGGGCATCGTGATGGTGGTGAGGGGGAAGAATCAGATAGGCGGTCCAGGTATTTCATGGTGCCCAAGGACTTCCGCAGCACGCAGCCGGATGGGACTCGGGTGCTGGACTTTCGGGAGGCATGGGCGGATGGGCGAATCTGAACTCGGACTACGCGGAACAGATGATCACGTGGCTGAAGAAGACACTGAAGTAGCGCAGGACTCGCCTGAGTCGTGTCGTATGCAGGACACGCTATGAAAAATCTCGCCTTTCTCCTCTGTCTTACCGTTCCTGGATTTGCTCAGGATGCTCTCAAGACATCGCTCGTCTTCCATGCGTCGTTCGACAGTAGCCTGAATGCAGATTTCAGCAGGGGAGACAAGATCTGCTACAGCAAGAAGGGCGTGCCTTGCGTGCCGAATGACGATGTGAAGCTCGTGGCGACAGGCGGGAAGTTCGGCGGTTGCGTGCATTACCCAAAGAAGGGGACCACGAGACCGCAATACAGTGGCGTGAACACACTGGGTTACAATGCTCAGAGCTGGAGCGCCACCGTCTCCATCTGGCTGAAGCTCACTCCCGATGAAGATCTGGAGCCTGGCTACTGCGATCCCGTGCAGATCACAGGCGATGACACGAAGAAGGGATACATCTTCCTCGAATTCTCAAAGGACGAAATGCCGCGCTATTTCCGATATGCGGTGCGCCCGCTCTTTCACATCTGGAATCCGACGAACGTGCAATGGGCCGACATCCCGTTCGAGAAACGCCCAATGGTGCAGGTGCCAAAGCCGCCCTTCACTCGCGACACCTGGACGCATGTCGCCTTCACGCTCTCGAACTTGAATAGCAACGCCGCCAAGCCCAGCGGCAGCCTTTACCTGAATGGGGCAAAGCAGGGCAGCATTGAGAACTGGGATCTGCGCTTCGGGTGGGACCCGGCGTCCGTGGCGCTCGTGCTCGGGGCCTCGTATGTGGGGTATCAGGATGATCTGGCTGTCTTTGATCGTGCTCTGATGGATGCTGAGATCACACGGCTCTATAAGCTAGAAGATGGCGTGGGTAGCCTGAGGTGACTTGGATGCCTCAAAGTGGGGCGCTGGCTATTTTCTTTGTCTAACATTGTGAGGTTGCGCCAGTCTGGATACTGAGGCTGTTTCCACCCCCAATAATGACCAACGGCCCAGCCCAAGCAGCCCCTATCATTCTTGGCGAAGTGAGCCGGTCTGGACCTGAGCTGATTCTCGCCACGAAACCCTATGCTGTGGACAGCACTCTGCGGAGCTGGTGGGCCATCCTTTCCACGACGGTGCTTCTGGCGGCGGTGGTCGTGGGCACGCTGTTCGCGCCGCACTGGGCGCTGAGGCTGGGGTGCAGTGTGCTTTCCGGGTTGCTGCTGCTGCGATTGTTTGTGATTTATCATGACCAGCAGCACCACGCGATCCTGCCGAAGTCGAAGGCGGCGGAGTGGTACATGCGCGGCTTTGGCATCCTTTCGCTGAGCCCGAGCAGTATCTGGCGTGCCTCGCACAATCATCATCACAATCACAATTCGAAGATCAAGGGGTCGCACATCGGGTCCTTCCCGATCATGACGCGGGACCACTTCGAGAAGGCACGGAAGTCGGCGCGCTGGCTGTATCTTTTCATGCGGCACCCGCTGACGATCCTGCTGGGCTACCTGACGATCTTCCTGCACGGCATGTGTCTGCGGCCGTTTGTGTCGAAGCCGCGCGAGCATTGGGACTGCCTGATCGCTGTGGTGGTTCATTTCGGCATCGCGGCCTGGCTTCTCCTGACCTTTGGCTGGCAGACTTGGCTGATGACTCAGGTGATCCCGCATTTCATCGCGAGCGCCATCGGTTCCTACCTATTCTATGCGCAGCATAATTTCCCAAACGTGTCCTTCTATGACAAGTCGGGCTGGACCTATGACCGCGCGGCGCTGGAGTCCTCCAGCTTCATGAAGATGGGTCCGCTGATGGCGTGGTTCTCCGCGAACATCGGCTATCACCACATTCATCATCTGAATGCGCGCATCCCGTTCTATCGCCTGCCGGAGGTGCTGGCGGCCATCCCTGAACTTCGGAATCCGAAGGTCACATCGCTGAGTCCGGTGGAAATCTACCGCTGCCTGCGGCTGAAGGTGTGGGATGTGAATCAGCAGAAGATGGTCGCGCTGGACGGCTCGGCGAAGTGAGTCTCTGGCGAGAGAACTTCTTGCCAAAAACCCCTGGCAGCGTCGTATGATGGATCCCCTGCCAATTTATGACTCTGCGTCTTCTTTTCTCCCTGCCGCTTCTAGGCTCCATCGCGCTGGCCTCGCAGCCGAAATCCACGGCTGATCTGCCTGATCCGAACCCGGAGGTGCAGAAGGCTGGCTTTGTGGTGCCTGAGGGGATCGAGATCTCGCTCTGGGCACAGGAGCCGATGATCGCGAAGCCGGTGCAGATGAACTGGGACGCGCAGGGCAGGCTCTGGGTGGTGAGCAGCACGACGTATCCGCAGATTAAGCCAGGCGATGGCACGAAGGATCAGGTCATCGTGCTGGAAGACACGGACAAAGACGGCAAGGCGGACAAATCGACGGTGTTTGCCGAGAACCTGCACATCCCCACGGCGGTGATCCCTGCGGATGGCGGGGCGTATGTGGCGAACTCGACTGAGGTGCTTTTCCTCAAGGACACCAATGGCGATCTGAAAGCTGACGAGCGCACCATCGTGCTCAGCGGCTTCGGCACGGAGGACACGCATCACTTGCTGCACACGATGCGCCACACGCCGGAAGGGCTGCTGTCTTTTTTGCAGTCGATCTACATTCACAGCCATATCGAGACGCCGCATGGGGTGCGTCGCCTGATGGGCGGCGGCGTGTGGGAGTTCCGCCCAGAGACACGGCGGCTGGAGATCGTGAGCAAAGGTCTCGTGAATCCCTGGGGCTATGAGTTTGACCGCTGGGGCCAGTCCTTTGCCACGGATGGTGCGGGCGGTGAAGGTCTGAATCCGATCTTCCTCGGCAGTGTTTACCTGACCTCGCCAGGAGCGAAGCGCATCCTCCATGGCCTGAGCCCCGGCCAGCCAAAGCAGTGCGGACTGGAATACATCGACGATCCTCATTGGCCCGCCGACTGGCAGGGCACCTGGGTCACAAATGACTTCCGCGGCAACCGCACGAATCGCTTCCGCGTGACGCCGAATGGCAGCAGTTACCTCGCGAAGCAGGAGCCGGATGTGCTCGCCTCCAACCACCGCGCTTTTCGCCCCATCGACATCCGCACGGGGCCGGATGGTGCGCTTTACATCGCCGATTGGTACAACCCGATCATTCAGCACGGCGAAGTCGATTTCCGCGATCCCCGCCGTGACCAGGTGCATGGCCGCATCTGGCGTCTGACGGCGAAAGGCCGCCCGCTGAGCGAGATGCCGAAGATCGTCGGCACACCGGTGCCCGAACTGCTGGAGATGTTGAAGGCCGACCGCAAATGGACGCGTCATTTTGCCAAACAAGAACTGCGCGCCCGCGGTGCCGATCAGGTGCTGCCCGCACTGAAAACCTGGGTCGAAGGTCTCGACAAGGCGGACAAGAACTACTGGCACCACATGCTCGAAGCGGCGTGGGTGCGCGAGGGCGTGAACAAGTTCTCCGCGAAGCTCTGGCGTGAACTCGCTGCGAGCCCCGAAGCTCCGGCACGTGCGGCGGCGTATCGACTGCTGACACATCGCTGGCGCGAGCTGCCGGACGCGATGGACGTGCTGGCAAAAGGCATCACCGATGAGAACGCGCAGGTGCGCCTCTGGGCCCTGGGCGTGCTTTCTGAAGTGCGTCAGCCGAAGTCCTTCGAAGTAGCGCTGCGTGCGCTCGACAAGCCGATGGATGAGTCGCTCGACTTCTTGTTGGAGTTGATCGCGCGTGAGCAGACGGACGTGTGGTTGCCCTTGGTTTTGAAAGGTGATTTGAAGCTGAACGACAATCCGAAGCACCTCGTGTATGCGATGAAAGCCACGGGCCGCAGTGAAGCGCTGAAGCCACTGCTGGCTTCCTTTAAAGCAGGCAAGCTCGCCGCTGATGACGCCGCTGCCGTGCTCGCCATGGCGGGTGATGCGGCTGATGCCGCGCAGGTGCTGGAAATTTGCCAGTTGGTGAATGATCCGGCCATGAGCGCGCAGGTCGTGGGCTTGATGGATGCACTGGTGAAGGCGGGCATGACTCGCGGAGTGAAGCCGGAAGGTGCGCAGGCACTCGTGCAGGCATGGTTGGCGAGTCCGAAGGCGGAGATCGTGCATCGTGCCACGCTTTTGGCTGGCGCTTGGAAGATCGAACCTGCGCGGGCAACACTGGAAACGATCCTGATGGCTGCGGATACGCAGGCAGCGATCCGCGATGGTGCGGTGCAGGGCTTGGCGAAGCTCGGCGGGGTGAAGTCGCGCGACTTCTTCGACAAGGTCTTCCGTGAAAAGGCAGAGCTGCGAGGCCTCGCGGTGCAAGGTTTGACCGACACGGGACCGCAGATGGCAGCGATGCGCGCGGTGGAGTTCCTCGCCACGGCGAAGACCACGGCTGAGGCGGCGCCGATCCTCACGGCCTTCTTGAAAAATAAGCAACTGCCCGGCGTGCTGGCGAAGGAACTCGGCGGCAAGAAGATCCCTGATTTCATCGCCGTGGAGGGCATCCGCATGGTGTCCACACGCGGCATCAAAGGCCCCCTCGAAGACGCACTGCGCGCCGCTGGTGGTGTGAAGCAGATGAACCAAACTCTCACGCCAGAGCAGATGACAGCGATGGTCGAGAAGGTGAAGGCGCAGGGTGATCCAGCGCGCGGCGAGTCCGTGTATCGCCGCCAGATGCTGCTTTGCCAGAGCTGCCATGCCATCGGCGATGCGGGTGGTGTTCTTGGGCCTAACCTCGTCAGCATCGGCGGCAGTGCGCCGGTGGATTACCTCATCGAGAGTCTGCTGGAGCCATCGAAGAAAATTAAAGAGGGCTACCACATGATCATCATCACCACGAAGGACGGCAAAGTCTTTGCCGGCGGCCTCGTGCAGGACGGCGGCGACGAGGTCATCATCCGCGACCCCGCGAACCAACTGCAAAAAGTGCCGAAAGCGCAGATCGCGAACCGCCAGATGAGCCCTGCGAGCATGATGCCCGCAGGTTTGACCGCGAGCCTGCGGGAGGACGAATTCGTCGATCTCGTGCGTTTCCTGTCCGAGTTGGGCAGGGAAGGGGACTACAAGATCAAGCCGAACCGCTTCATCCGCACCTGGAAGGTCATGGGCACGATGGATCAGGCCACGATCGACCACGTTCGCCACGTCGGCCTCCATGCCTTGCATGACAAGGACGGCAAATATCCCTGGGAACTGCGCCTTTCCCAGGTCAGCGGCGACCTGCCTCTGAGCGAGGTCTTGCAGGCGAAGATGTATCCCTGGTTCCCGAAGATCGCCCAATTCAGCCTCAAGATGGAGGCCGCTGGTAAAGTGAAGCTCGGCCTGAGCGCCGTGAAGGCCGTGAATGTCGTCGTTGGTGACAAATCCCTGCCCGAAGTGACGCCCGAACTGACTTTGGATCTGCCCGCTGGGATCACTCCGATCAGCATTGTGGTTGGTCGTGAAGCTGCGGACATTAGCCAGCTCCGTGTGGAGATCCTGGATGGGGCCGCGCAGGCGGTGACACAGTGATCAGGGAAGCATCCAGCAAGTTCCAGACTGGACGTCATTCCTGATGCTCTCGTTACTGCACGTCGGCGTCCGCAAGTGTCTTCCTGCCAAACTTCATCACATGCCCGAGGCAAAACAGCCCCGCTAGAGTCATGACGCCCCCCAGGCCGATGAGGATTTGGTAGGGCAGAATCGCGAAATCGGTCACGCGGCTCACCTGCGGGTCTTCAGGCAGATAAGTCACTCTGGCTTTGCCGGTTTCTTTGGCCGCCTGGTAGTCGGAGCTGCCGACATCAAACTCTTTCCTGATGGCTGGGTAATCGGCGGGTTTGTACTCCACGACTAAGGCTGAATACTGTCCCCCTCTAGAACCCCTTTTCGTGGAACTGCTGATGACTCGCCCCTCGACCACCGCCGAGCTTTGTTCGAGTTTTTGAGCCGTCTGGACCTGGGTCCAGCCGAAATTCAGGAGCCAGATTCCAACCCCGATCAGGAAGGTGATCGTCAGTATTGCTTTGAAGTTTTGCTGCCACATGAGGTGCGAGGAGTGAGGTGCTGCGTTGTTTCAAATCTTGCCTCAAACGCAATTGGTGACCAGCAGATTGTCCCGTACCCTGACACTTGAGCTTCTCTTCATCTGCCTTAGAAAGGGCGACACCACGATGCTACTCATGATCAACTTCACCCACCGTCTCTCGAAAGGAGTCTGCCCATGACCTCAGGCTGGATCGCTCTGCTGGATGATCTCGCCACGCTCACCAAGGTGGCCGCGTCCTCACTGGATGACGCGGCTGGGCAGGCGGCAAAGGCAGGCAGCAAGGCAGCGGGCATCGTCATTGATGATGCGGCGGTCACACCGCGATACGTCGTCGGCCTCACCGCAGATCGGGAGTTGCCGATCATCGCCAAGATCGCTGTCGGCTCGCTGAAGAACAAACTCCTGCTGCTCCTGCCTGGAGCACTGCTGCTGAGCTTCTTCGCCCCCTGGGCCATCACACCGCTGCTCATGGCGGGCGGGGCTTTCTTATGCCTGGAAGGTTACCACAAGGTCCTGGACATCGTGCGTCCTGGTCATGGCGATCACGCCGAGACGGCTACAGTCGCGCAGACAGCGGAAGAACTCGAAAACGAGCGCGTGAGCAGCGCCATCCGCACGGATTTCATCCTCTCGGCCGAGATCATGGCCATCACCCTCGCCTCCGTCGCTGCGTCGGCGGTCTGGCTTCAAGCGGTTGTGCTGGGAGTCGTCGGCGCGGGCATGACACTGCTCGTCTATGGAGCCGTGGCCATCATCGTGAAGGCGGACGACGCAGGCGTGGCCCTGGCACGAGCCTCACAGGGGCCGGTGCGTGTCCTCGGGCGCAGCATCGTACTCGGCATGCCAGTGTTTTTGAAAGTGCTCAGCCTCATCGGCATGGTCGCCATGCTCTGGGTCGGCGGCGGCATCCTCATCCACGGCCTGCATGAGCTGGGCGTGCATGCGCCGGAGGAGTTCATTCATCATGCCGCCGAGTCGGTGGCCGGCATGCTGCCCTCGATGAGTTCCGTTCTCACCTGGCTCGTCGGCGCAGGCATCGCCAGCGTCCTCGGCGTCACCGTCGGTGCTTTGGTCGATCCATTCGCCAGTCATCTTTTGATTCCCGTCTTCCAGAGGCTGAAGAAGCGCTTGGCTCGGACGCCAGCGGCATGAGAATGCACGAAGGCAAAAAACTGGCAGGCATCCATCTAGCGCCCTCAACCGCAATCGACACAGCGAGTGTCAACGGGACTCTGATGGGCTCACCTTGCGCACGCCATCTTGGTCAAAAATAAGGAGACTGACTTCGCCGCTCAGCTTCTCACCTTCAAAAACAACATCGACGACTACAAAGTGCTGCTCGGTCTGACCACAGATCAGGTCGATGCCCAGGCGGACGATGCGGATTATTTCAATCAAGTCAGCTGCTGCCAGGACATCGCCGCCAACCATGCCCAGCAGCGCACCGCGTGGAAAAACATCGTCCGTCACGGCGGCGATGTACCCGCCACCGGCATCCCCGTCGCGCCCACCTACCCCAGCGCCATCGTCGCCGTGGCCCCCGGTGTGGAGAAGCGCTTCCGCGACCTGTGCAACCTCATCAAAGCCCACCCCGCCCACAACGACGGCATCTCCGCCGCCCTCGGCATCTCAGGTGAGTCCGCCGCCATGCCCGATCTCGGCCTCGTGAAGCCCAGCTTCACCATCGAATTCAGTGGTGATCACGTCCACCTCCGCTGGAAGTGGGACGGGCTCAGCCAGTGGGTGGATGCCTTGGAGTTTCTCGTCGATCGCGGCGCTGGTTATACCCACCTCGTCACCGACACCACCCCGAACTACATTGACGGCACCCCGCTGCCCGCCACACCACAAAAATGGACCTATAAAGCCATCTTCAAAGTCGGCGACGCCCGCATCGGCCAGTGGAGCGATGAAGGAAGCATCACCGTAAGTGGCTAAATAAACCTCCACACCGCCTAGACACACTGAGCGGGAGCCGCGAGGCTCCCGCTTCATTTTTTCTCTCATGTCACATTCATTCAAAAGCCATTCTCTGAAGTTCCTATTGCTGCTCCTGCTCTGTTGTTTCGCAGGAGCACTTCCGAGCCGAGCCAATGAAATCACCTTGCCCTCCATTCATTTCAAGGCGCTTGGTTCAGCCCCATTTCTTCTGCCCGTCAATGCTTCGAGTGGTCTCGCCATCAACTACCAAGTGGTGGCAGGTGGCAGCGTGGCATCTGTGTCAGCAAATCAAGTGACCTTGAGCGGACAGAAGGGATCAGTC
>JBIKIA010000491.1:0-3977 GCA_044361885.1 Prosthecobacter sp.
GTTGTGCATGTGAACCTCGGTCTCATAAGCACGGAAAATACCTCGGATCGCACAGCCAGTGCCGACATCGTCGAACTGCGCAATCCCAGCACAGATTTCACAGTCCAGATCGAAGGCGTTACTTACCGCCTTGAACTCGGCTGGACCACGCTGGACCCGGGTGCAGGTGTCCCGAGAGGTAATCAATTTCTTGTTTACGAAGGCTCTTCCGCGAATGCGGAGCTTCGCGCCAGGTTCGTCAGCGACCGGTAATTCACCTCTTCAATCAGAATCATGGAAGATATCAACGAACGCAGCCAGCTTGGATACCGAATGCTTCATCTCTCGAAGGATTCGGGAGTCAGTGATTTTTACATCACCCCGTGGGAGCCACTGACCTACAAGCGCAACGGCAAGCTCTTCTTTGACTCATTCATCTATCAGCCAGAGCGACCGCTGGAGTTCACTGCAGGGTGTATTGACTATGCCCTTGCACTTGGAAACAGGCGGTATCGTGTGAATCGCATGGTCACGCGTGGACGCCCTCGCTGGGTCATGCGGCTGCTGCCTGAAACCATTCCTGATATCAGCAAACTCATGGTGCCCCCTGCCGCCATCAAGGCATTTCTCGAGGCGAAGAACGGGCTCTTCCTCGTCTGCGGTGCCACGGGTTCGGGCAAATCAACAACCATCGCCTCAATGATTCTCGAGCGGGCAAAGCGGCGTCAGGAGCACGTCCTGACCTTCGAGGATCCCGTTGAGTTCGTATATCCATCCGGCATTCCTTCCCTTGTCTCCCAGCGTGAGATCGGCACCGATGAGCTGGACTTCAGCAAGTCTCTTCGTGCAGCTCTTCGTCAGGCACCCGATGTTATCCTCGTGGGAGAAATTCGAGATGGCGAGACGGCTGAGATCGCCCTTCAGGCCGCCGAAACGGGTCACGTCGTGGTGGCTACACTCCACACATCGAGCGCGGCTCAGACCGTGCAGCGGTATTTAAAACTCATCCCCAGCGACCGCATGGAGAATGCCATGCTTTCCTTTGCGGACAGCTTCCGAGGCATCCTCTGCCAGCGCCTGTTGTTCGATGAGTCCCGTGGCAAGCGCTTCCCCATTCATGAACTGCTTCTGCCTTACGATTCTGTTTGTGGCATGATCAGGCGTGGTGAGTTCAAAAATCTCGAGCAGGAACTCGAGGCTGGGTTCACACGCGGCATGCTCAGCTTTGAGCGCTGTCTGAATAACCGCATGGGTGACGGCTGGAAGCCCACTCAACCGAAGAAGAGCGGCTATGCCGAACATGAAGTTTACGACTACCTGCAACGCGAAAACCTGACTTCCATATATGCTATTAGCTGAAATCAAATCCGTTCTGACCTTTGCGGCCTTCAATCCCGAGCCAGATGACTCCAATGTCACCTGGGCAAAGCGGTTTGAGGGGCACAAGTCCCTTCTCATCAACGTCAGCCGCAGTCAAACGAGCTGGAGGGCCATCAATAAAAAGGGCCGCTTCGAAGACGGCGGTGTGATGGAGGGCGAATTTTCTGACATCGCTCCCCAGCGTGCCGACGAGTGGCGGCAGATGGCAGAAGGGGGATGGTGCTCCTTGAGCGTCAACAACCGTTTCATCATCAGCTTGGAAAACAACATGATGCGCGGAGATAACGTCAACGCGCTTTTGCGCTCCAATCCACGTGCGGTCCTCGGGCCGAAATATGACCGTGGCAAGAGGTACGCCATGTGTCACCATCCGGAAACCACGGCCAGCATGCTGCTCGCGTGTGAAGAGAGCATGGTAAAGACCACTGAGGACGTGCTCAAAAACATCGGCCTGCGTACGGGACGGGTCTGCTGCGGTCTCTTTGCTTTGCTAGAGTACGCGGTCGGTGAGATTTACAATATCAAGCGCGGCAGCGTGCCTGCGAATGCCGCAATCATCGTCGCCTGTGAAGGATCCATCGCCGTCCTCGTTCAGCAGGATGATGTTTGGAAGGAATTACGTTGCCGCAGCGGCATGGGGCCTGATGCCGTGGAGACGACACTTCAGATCATCACACCTCTCGTACAAAAGCTGCCCCAGGGAAGCCCCGTGCATTTCATCAGTGATGGCCAGGATCTGAAATTCCGTTCCGAACTGATGGCCCACCTCGAGAAGCTCGGGGCCCATGACATGACCCAGGATGATCTTCTCTGGACCATCCTCGGCACTCACTGAAGACCTAACCACCATACTACCATGAGTGAAATCATCTGCCACGACTTCAAGACTCCGCGCAACGACACTTCCAAGCGTCTGCCGGACACCTTCAAGGCCATTCCAGTCCTCTTCTACCTCTGCCTCGTCGGAGCCGCCTATTTCATGACCATGGACTGGCTTTCCTACAAGCAGGCCCAGAAGGAAAAAATTGAGGCAGAAGCCCGCAAGACACAGTATGACGAAGAAACGACGCGCTTCCAGGATGAGAAAACCAAGCTGGATGCCGAGACAGAAAAGGCTGAAAAGCTCGCCAAATGGATCGAAGGCGCTCGCAACGTCCAGCCCATCACCGCTGCCATCGCCCGCGCCATGCCGCCTGAAGTGCGCCTGTCTGATCTAACCATCGAACGCAGTGAGCAGGTGCCGGAGAATCTCTCTCTCTCTCTGCGCATCAATGGCGGCTCAGCTTCCGAGATCGGGTTGCTGGAGACGGGGATTTCCAGATTGCAGTACCGCTCCTTCTCCCCCCAGCAGAGCAAGGATGGCGAAGCCATCGAATACCGCTCCACGCTCGTGCGGCAGGAACAATAAACTCACTGGAACAGCATCCCATGAATCCCAAACAAATCGCCTGTCTCGTGCTGATGATCTTCATCGGCCTCGTTACCTACTGTGGGCAGATCGTTCACAAAAAGGTCACGGCCATGAAAGAGGAGGCCACCGCCGCGTCCGATGCCGCCACGGCGGCTGAACAATCCCTTCAAACGGCTGAAATCCTAACCACCAAAACGAAAGCGGAAACCGAAGAACTCCGCCGCTTCCTCTCTTCATGGACTCCGTATGCGGATAAAATCCAGACTGAGCAGGAGATCGAGAGCGCATTCGACTTCAGCCTGCGGGATCGCAGCATCACTCTCGTCAGGTCTCGCAAAAGCGAACTTAAGGCGAACCGCGCTGACAAGTTCATCCCCAAGGTCGTTCTGACCACGCTCGTCGTGGAGGACGAATACGCGAAGGTGCTCAATTGGTTCGGTGATATCGAGAAGCGGCTCCCGCTCGCGCGTGTCACCTCCTGCAACATCACCGGCGGCAGTACCGTCCGTCAGCTCCGCCTCGAGGTAAGTATCGAGACGCCCATCATTGATGTCGGCGCTGATCTGACCTCGGCTGCCGACAAGGAAAAGAAGAAGAAAACCTGATCCGTGCCCATGAAATCTTATCTGCTCACTTCAATCTCCGTCTTCATCGCCGTGACTGCGGTCATGGCCCAGGAGCAGCCTCTGGGCACCGCCGAGGAAGCTCCAGAGCGTGTCCAGTACACGCTCTTCCTGCCCGAGGAAAAAACGCCTGAGGTCATCAAAGCCGAAGAAAACAATCCCTTCGAAGCCGCCGTCGATCAAAACCAAAAGGAAGGCGACACTGAGGAAAATCGTGTGCGAGACATGCTCCTGCAAATGCCCGCGAAAGGTGGCGGCAATGGTCCGGAAGGTATGCGTGTCATGCTTGGCAGCATGCGGCTGGAGGCCGGCCAGATGGTGCCTGACGTGCTGCCTGACCAGCAGGTGAAATTGAAGGTCAAGGCCATCAGCCCCACTCAGATCGAAATGGTCTGGGTGGAAAAAAAACCCACCGGCCTACCTCCGAAGCCCTTCGTCATCGACGTCGATGTCTCCCCGCGCGTGCGCTACAAGATGCCTAGTCCGGGTGCCGCCGATGGTGGCGGGATCGGCACCATGCGGATGGAGGGCATCTCCGCCTTCACACGCGAAGAGGTCGTCAGTCGGCCTTTGCCAGCCGCCGG
>JBIKIA010000492.1:0-3974 GCA_044361885.1 Prosthecobacter sp.
GTGCCCTGACCAACACCAGGTTTCATATCGACCTGCTTGGCATCAAAGTGACGCCGCAGTTCCTCGTGAAGTTGATTCTCGATGTTTGCAGAAGCCTCACCACGCGTCTGCGTGCCATGAAACGCCGCCGGGCGGTCGCATTTCCAGTAGTAGATGTCGCGGCGGCTCATGTCGGCAGGTCATTCAGTCCAACGAGGGGCGACAAGGCTATGCATCATGGCATCAAGTGTATGGAGGGTTGGATTGATCTTTTCCACATGCGTTTCGACCCACCGCTTGGCTTCATTCTCGTAGCGGTCGAACGACTTCGATAACTCGTCATAGCGGTCCATGCTCCAACCAAGGTGGTTTCTGTCGTCAAGACTTGGCAGGCCTTCAAGGCTCAATGGAAAAGTGGCCATGATCTGGCAGGAATCGTCATCCGACATGCCTAGAAACAGGTAATGTAGACATCGGAACCTCATAAGGTCCGGCTCGATCGTCCATTGGGCCACTAAACGAACACCATGTCCGCCCTTAAAATCGATTCGACGCTTCAAGCACTGAAACGTGAGTGATGCATCCGTGAATGCTGGCGAAGCATCCGGCTCATCGTGAGTGAACACATCATCCATGCGCTTGCGCATGGATCGCAGCAATTGGTCCTTCTTTGAGGTCTCATTCACCCCATCTGTAAAACAGATGTCCCACTGCGCCGCTTTGTGGATCAGTATCTGAGGTGCGGTCTCGTCTTCACCTGCCCTTTTCAGATCGAACAAAATCCCCTTTGGTAGGGCCGATGGAAATCTCAATGCCCAATGCTCGGGGCGGCAACTGTAGGCCGGTTTCAATCTGTAGCGTCTGTTGCCCTGAAAGTCGTTCCAGGCTGAAGCCGAGTATAGGGGACGAAGTGGAACTTTTTCGACAATCGCTGTTTTAGACCACTCGGAAGGAGCAGTTACAGCGAAAGGGCCTGCCTGTAGCACATTGCTTGCAGATGACTGCGCATGGCCGCTCCCGGCAACTCCAGCCAAAGACCATTTTATGTATTGTCTGCGATTCATAGGTGATTGGCGAGACTCATGGTCAGGCATCCGGCGTGCGGCGCTTCCACCAGGAGGCGAGGAGGCCGCCGATGATGTTTTGCATGACGCCGCTGAAGACGCCAGCCGCAGCGGCGAGTGGCATCGCGGCGAAATGCTCACGCGCCAGCGACGCGGCCATTCCGCCGTTTTGCATGCCGACCTCGATGCTCACCGTGCGGGCGACGGATTCAGGATAGCGCAGCACTTTGGAGATGCCGTAGCCGACGCCAAAGCCGAGGACGTGAAGCGTGAAAGCGGCAAGAGCTAACCGACCAAAATTCGACGCGATGGCGTCTGCGCTGGCCGCCACGATGCCGCCGCTCACCAGCGTGAAAGCCAGAACAGCCACCGTGGGACCACACGCGCCGATCTTGTCAGCCGTGCGCGGCAGCTTCCACCGGATCAGCACACCGAGCACCACGGGAGCGATGGTGAGTTGTAGGGCGGACAAACACAGGCCCCAAGCATCCACTGGCACGTACTTTCCAGCAAGCGTGCTCGTCCACATCGGCGTGAAGAAGAAAGCCAGCATCGTGGAAGCCAGCGTCAGCACCACCGACAATGCCACGTTCGCCTTGGCGAGGTAACTGATCATGTTCGACGCCATGCCGCCGGGGCAACTAGCGACGAGGATGATCGCCGACGGCGAGCCCTGGCTCAAGCTTCAGCGCCGTGGCGACGAGCCAGCCAGACAGCGGCATGATCGTGTATTGTGCAACAAAGCCGAGCGCCACGCTTCCAGGCATTTTCCAGATGGCTTTGAAGTCATCAATGCTCAGTGTGAGCCCCATGCCGAGCATCGACGCGGCCAGCGACCAGAAGATCCACGGCTTGTCGAACCACAGCATCGTCTGCGGTTTGAAAAAGGCGATCACCGCCAGCGTGACGAGCCACACGGGGTAGAGATTGTTAAACCAATTGAGGAATCGAGTCATGGAGGGCTAGTTAGAGGTGTCACGCACGCCATTGAAAGCAGGACCACCTGCACCGACGAAACCATGACTGGCTCCATCGGCATCTGACGTCACCCAAAAGGCATACAACGAACCCTTCGTGAGATGGAAGCGGAATTTCACATTCTTGCCGGTTTGACCGGACAGATCGGACGCATCAGCCCAATCGACTTTGAGCTTGGTTAGATCTCCTGAAGCCACTTTGGAGCTTCGGATGACCTTCCCAGCCTCATCGAGCAACTCCACGCGCAATTCGCCATTCACATTCACGAAGAGATGCTTGCCTTTGAACTTCACCGGGCGCGTCGTCAGCTCGCCGGGGCCTTCCATGCTAGCAAAACCATCGCGTCGCAGCGTGGCGAGACCGATGCTGCCGCCGGTATACATGCCGCGATGACCGCTCGGCGCGATGCCGCTGGTGCCCATGTAGGGAAAGACGAGTTGATCATCGAGCACGACAAACACACCCGCCGTGCTGTGCAGATACGCCCGATCCCAAGAGCCCTCCGTGCGTGAGCCGACGATGAAGCCGCGTCGATCCGGTCGATCCCAGTGAAAGCCATCGCGACTGAAGCCGAGCTCGAGATCGAGCAGCTTCGGGAATTTGCCCTTCTCGCAGACGCCGTTGTTCGGGCCGCGATGGATGTAATGCATGCCGATCATGAGGCTCTCATACGCCACGGCATTCAGGCTGTAGAGCTGCGCAGGCTCGCCACCGCCGGGATAGCGATCCGCGGGCTCAGGCAGGTCGAGTTTGTCCGTGCAGGTCCAAAAAACGCCTTTGCCCCAGTCGGCACCTTTGAGGAAATCATCGCTCTCGTAGTAGTAACGGCTGCGACCGCGTGAGGTGCCCATCTTGATGCTGAAGACCCATTTCTCGCGGAAGGGATTGTAGAAGAAGGAGCAGTAATCATCCGCCGCGATGCTCGTGGTCACCGCGTCGGAGAACGTTTTGCCATCGGAGACATGCAGCGAGTGCATGAAGCCCTGTGGCCGCTGCTCCTTCGGTACATGCAGCCAGCAGGTGATGTATTTCAGGCGCTCGGCAGGTGATTGGGCATTCAAATCGAGCCACACGCAATTGTCGGAGCCGCCAGTGGCGAGCTTCGGTCCGGTCCAGCCCAGTCCCTCGGGCAAAAGCTGGCCTTTGCGCGTCCACGTCTTCATGTCCGGACTCGTCGCAAGCGACAACGGCCCACGCCAACCGGCGACGTAGAACATCTTGAAGAGCTTCTCCGATGGATCGTAAAACACGCCGCCCTGACCGGTGAAGGTGGTCGCTTCCTCGCCCTTCTCGCCTTGCGTGGATTTGCCGAGTTCGCGTTCCGTTTCGGCTTTGAAGACCGGATTGCCCTCGAACTTCTTCGCCTGATGGAAGGTGCGTTTGAGTGAGGTCTTCTCGATGAGGAAATCATCGACGAAGAGCTGTCTGCCGAGGTCGATGGGGATGACTTTCGGCTTCTTCTTCAAATACGGCACTTCCATCACCGCGTCGCTCGGCTCGCGGTAGCGCGGCGGCCATTGATCGGGCAGTTCGATGCCGTTGTAGAGCTTCTCGGGCTTCGGGCCGGTGGCCTTGTTCGCGAGCATGAGAACCTTCGCGTCCTTGGACACGATATTGCCCGCGAGCACGTCCTCCTCGCGGAACTTCGCCATCAGGATCTCCGCGTCGGTGTGGCGGTTCCAATCATAGAGGATGTGGATGAGTCCGTCGGGTGCTTCGAAGCCATCGGGATACGACACCGCGTTGCGTTCATCGAGCAGCAGACCGCCCTTCCACGTCTGTCCTTCGTCATCGGAAAGCCACGCGCTCATATGCGTGCGCTTCTGCAAGCGCTCGGCAGGCGAACCATTTTTCACGAGCAAAATGCGACCCGATTTGAGCCGACGCAGAAAAAAGCGCGCATTCACATTCTGCACCGTCGCGGCTTGTTTGGGCTCGCTCCAGGTCTTGCCA
>JBIKIA010000493.1:0-3971 GCA_044361885.1 Prosthecobacter sp.
CATGCTACACGCCTGGAAGCTCAGCCTCCATCACCCCATCCACAATCAGCCCATGAACTTCGAAGCCCCCGTGCCCCCCGAGTTCCAGCCGTGGATGCAGGCCATCGCGTGACGTGCCATCCCCCTCCACGGAGTTCAAAAGTCGTTTTTTCACCGCCCATGCGAGTTCGGTCTCAGTCATGTCTCGCCGTCTCCACATGCACTCGGCCAAAACGCCCGATGGTTGAGGAACTCACGAAGGCCACTCGACGTTCGGAAAGTCGGGCAGTTTCAGCATGAGGCAGAGTGGCCAGCATCAAGGGGCGCCAAGCAGCGCACACCCACGAGAGAATACCTTTCAGAGGGTCTCTCTCAGCGATTTCCCCATCTCTCGCAGTATCGAATTCAGAGAGGTTCGCGGAGCGCAGAGCTCGTTCCACCGAAAAAAACTGCCCTATATGAATGGGGGGCGAAGCCAGCCGACCTCCAGGAAAGCCAGGAAAGCCTGGTGACGCTGGGCCACGCCCAGCAGGACGGGTAGAGCTTCCGCGTGTGAAGCGTAGCTTAGGCTTTCTAGCCTGGGTTCTGGGAAGCACGGGCTGGAAAGCCCATGCTACGGCGGGAGGGGAAACTGCGCTGTCTCACCAACGGACGGTGAAAAGGATGTTTTCTGAACTACAGGTCTGCGGATCATGCTTCCTACCGAAACTAGCCTCTGGCTCCACACTGCCGCCGCCATCTCCGTGGCTATGGGGGCTCTGTGGCTGCACCTGCGCTGGCATCCGCTGCGGCGGGAGTTCTCCGAAGGCTGGGACTTCGTCACCGGCCTGCCTTGGTTCACGGTGCTCCACGCCGTGCTTCTTTTATTAGCGCAGTTCACGGGCACCCGCCTGCTCTTCGGCCAGCTCGATCCCGTGGACCTGACCTCGTGGCAGGACATCGCCGGGCCGCTGGCCACCCAGGCTCTGTTTGAAAACATGACCCTCCAGCACTCGCTGCTGCCGAGCTGGCCCCTGGCACTGCTGTTCCCCGCCGCACTCGCACTGCTGACCTGGCGCGTGATGCGCTTCCCCTACCGCTACGGGCCGCGCAGACAGCGCCCCAGCGAGCGCTGGCTGCTACTCGCCGGCACTCTCCTCTCCTGGGGCTGGCTCGCCCTGGAGATCACCCACCTCGCCCGACCTTTGCCCGAGTGGGCGGAGGCTCTCCGCCTCGGCCAGCGCCTGCTCTTTCAGGCGATCGCCATGGCCTTCAGCCAGATCGTCCTCCTCCGTCTCATCATCGCCTGGATCGAGCCGGAGCATCCCGATGATCAAAGAGACCTCGGCCTCGCGCTGGAACACACCTTTGCCCGCTGGCGTGGCGTCGCCGGGCTGGCCGTGCTGGATCTCCTGATTCTCCTGATGCAGGGCAGCACGGGTGGCCTCAGCCGCTGGATGCTGCTAGAGGTCATGCTCGTCTTCCTCGCCCTGCCCGCGGCCATCGCGCGTGTTCCCGGCCCCCTTTCCCGTCAGGGCATGGCCGCCCTGCGTGTCTGGCGGCGCGCCTTTTTTTCCCTGCTCGGCGTCCTGCTCACCGGCCTTTTCCTGCTGGCTCTCGTCCGCTACGCCAGCGCTACCTTGCTGACTCTCACCGGCCCGGAGACCTGGCAGAGAAGCGTGCTCCTGCCCGTGCATGCTTTGGTCCTTGCCACAGCGCGAAACTGGGTGTTTCTAGCCTCTGTGCTCACACTCCTCCGTCATGGTTTGCCCCCCTCCTCCGCGCGAGGCCACACCGCCTCCTGATCGCTCTTTGGCATGACCTCCGGCAGCACACTCTCCACCGCCCAGATCGCCACCAAAGCGAAGTCCAACCTCGCCATGGCCCTCGCCTGCCTCCCCAAGGAGCGCAAACGCGACATGATCAGCTTCTACGCTTTCTGCCGCGTCGTCGATGACATCGCGGAGTCTCCGACCCTCAATGAGGAGGAAAAGGAACGCGAACTCGCCCAATGGAAAAAGTGCGTCCTCAGCGGTGAAGCCCCCGGCCACTCCGTCCTGGATGAAGTCATCGAGCTGCCCGGCAAATACGGCTTTCCCCGTGCCTGGCTGGCTGAGATCATCGACGGCGTCGCCTCGGACATCACCACCCTGCGTTACGAGACCTTCGAAGACCTCCGCGCCTACTGCTACAAAGTCGCCTCCGTCGTCGGCCTGTGCAGCGTCCACATCTTCGGCCACACCCAGCCGCGGGCCCGCGAATACGCCATCCAGCTCGGCTACGCCCTCCAGATGACCAACATCATCCGCGACGTCGGGGAAGACGCCCGCGACTACGGCCGCATCTACCTCCCCATCGAGGACCTCCGCCGCTACGGCGTGAATGAAGAGGAGATTCTCAACGGGCGGCATAACCAGCGCTTCATCCAGCTGATGGACTTCCAGTACAACCGCGCCCGGAGTTTCTACAAAGAAGCCGCCCGCCTCCTCCCGCCTGAGGACAAAGACAGCCTGCTCGCCTCCCAGATGATGGGGCAGATCTACGGCGAGATCCTGGAAAAGCTCCACGACCAGCGCTACCCCGTCTTTGCCAAACGCATGCGCCTGAATCCCGTCCGCAAGCTCAGCATCCTCGCCAAATACCTCTACAAAGGCTGGCGTGCCCAGAGCCGGGCGCGTGCCGCCTGGGAGACCGCCTCCTAGCCGGCGCTCGCGTCTGTATCCTCCCGCCTCATGCTCGATCCTCTCCAGCTTCTGAGCGCCTACTGCGAAGGTGCCTTCCCCATGGGGCATGAGGACGGCACCATCTCCTGGTTTCGCCCGCCCCACCGCGGCATCCTCCCCGTCCAGGACTTCCACGTCCCCCGCCGGTTCGAGCAATACCTGCACCACCACCCCTTCGAGGTGCGCTGGAACACCGCCTTTGGCGACGTCATGCGTGGCTGCGCCGACCGTGAGGAAACCTGGATCAACGACTCTATCCTCGACACCTACCAGGCTCTCCACGAACTCGGCTACGCCCACAGCGCCGAAGTCTGGCGCGCTGGTAAACTCGTCGGCGGCGTCTATGGCGTCTCCATCGGTGGCGCCTTCTTTGGCGAAAGCATGTTCAGCCGCGAGACCCAGGCCTCCAAAGTCGCCCTCACCCATCTGCAATGGCGGCTCAAAGAGCGCGGATTCCTCCTCCATGACACCCAGTGGACTACCCCGCACCTGGCACTCTTTGGCGGTCATGAGATCCCCTGCGTGAAGTACCTCCGCCTCCTCGACCGCGCCATCCGCCTCCCCGTCGTCTTCGATGACACCCGCCCCATTGGCGCCGAGATTCAGTTTCAGTGAGCGGAGGAACTCTCCAAACCTGAACATTTCCTCGACAGAAAGGCGCGTTCCGTCGTTTGTTTCAAATCCCACCCATGAAGTCCCTGCTCCGCGTTGCCTCGCTCTGTCTCCTCGCTCTCACCTTTGCCCACGCTGACTGGCCCCAGGCCACCAGCGACCTCAAAGCCGACCCCAAGGCCAACTTTGGCCAACTGGAGAATGGCGTTCGTTACGTCATCGTGCCGAATGACGAGCCTCCGGGCCGCGCGAGCATCCGCCTCTACATGGATGTCGGCTCTTTGATGGAAGAGGACGATCAGCAGGGCATGGCACACTACCTGGAGCACATGGCCTTCAATGGCAGCCGTCACTTCCCCGGCGGGGAGATGGTGGAGTATTTCCAGCGCCTGGGGATGGGCTTCGGCGCGGACACAAACGCTCACACCTCTTTTAAAGAAACGGTGTACATGCTGGAGCTGCCCAAGGTGGAGACAAAGCTTCTCAACGAAGGCATGCAGCTCTTCCGCGATTACCTCGACGGCATGGCGCTCGGCGAGAAGGAGATCGACAAGGAGCGCGGCATCATCCTCAGCGAGAAGCTCAGCCGCGACAGCATCGAGTATCGCACCCAGATCGCTGGCTATGAGTTTGCCATGCCGGAGTCGCTGCTGCCAAAGCGCCTGCCCATCGGCATCG
>JBIKIA010000494.1:0-3967 GCA_044361885.1 Prosthecobacter sp.
CTGAAAAACTACCAACGAACTCCCAACTTCACTTCCCCAAATGCACGATCCCGCGTTCGATGGCTTTGGCGACGGCGTTCGTGCGATCAAAGGCGTCCAGTTTGTCCAGGATGAGACTGATGTGCAGGCGGATGGTGCCCATGCTGAGGCCGAGCATGTGGACGATGTCCTTCGTGGAGTAGCCTTTCACCAGCAGCTTCAGGATCTCCAGCTCGCGTGGCGTCAGCGGGCGGCGTTTTTCACGCTCCTTGATCTTCGCGGCAATCACGGGTGAGAAGCACGCCGCACCTGCGGCGACGCGGCGGATGGCGCGCAGCACTTCCTCGCACTCGGCGGATTTCGTGAGGTAGCCTTTCGCTCCGGCGGTGACGGCGCGGTAGATGTCTTCCTCTCCATCGAAGACGGTGAGCATGAGCACCTTGGCCTCGGGAAACTCGGCTCGGATGGCCTCCAGCGTTTCTACCCCGTTCTTGTCCGGAAGCTGGTAGTCCATCGTCACCACGTCTGGCCGATGTTCCCGGTAAAGCTCCACGGCCCGCGCGCTCGTGCCCGCCTCGGTCACCACGGTCATGTCCAGCTCATTATTGATCGGCACGGAGAGTCCCAGCCGTGTGGCGAAGTGGTCATCGACGATCATGACACGGATGGGAGATGGCTTTTTCATGGCAGACTTGAGCATTACACCGGATTTCCGTTTCGGGAGCAAGCCTTGACTGGGGTTCAAGGCTCAAGCTTCGACTGGCGTCGGAAACTCCAACCTGGGCACGTGCACCTCGATCTCCGTGCCTTTGCCAGGGGCACTGTTGATGCTCAGCCGCCCGGCGATCTTCTCCGCACGTTCGCGCATTCCACTCATGCCAAAATGCCCTGCCAGCACGGTCGTCGCCAGTGGGTCAAATCCGCAGCCGTTATCTCGCACGCTGAGGCGGATGGATTCCTCATCGTAATCCAGTTTCACTTCGATTCGTTTGGCTCCCGAGTGCTTCGCCGCATTCGCCACAGCCTCCTGAGTGAGGCGGAGCAAACTCGTCTCCAACGTGCCGGCGAGCCGCACCGGCGTGCCATTGACTGCCACCATAAACTCCGCTCCAGCCGCCGTCGCCAGTGGGCGCAGCAGTTCCTCGATCGCTGCAGGCAGCCCGCGCTTCTCCAGTGCCACACTGCGCAGTTCGCGGATCGTGCTGCGCGAGTCTTCACGCGCACGGCGCAGCAGACGACGAGCCAGATCCAGAGGCTGTGTGGCGGGAGATGCGCCGCCATTCATCCGCCGCGCGGTGTCATCCAAAAGCATGTTCACACCGACGAGCTCCTGCTCCAACGTGTCATGCAGATCCTGGGCGATGCGTTGTCTTTCCTCCAGCGTGGCCTGCTGCTGAGCCTGCTGGCGGATCACGTTCTTCTGCTTGTTCACCATGAATTGCAGCGTCACCGCCCAGCCGCCGACGGCTGCCGCCAGCACCAGCAGTGAACCCAGCAACCACCGTGCTCTTTGCTCCGTCCACCACGGAGCACGGGCCAGCACGCCGATGTCCTCCGGCTGGCGCAGAATAAGGCGGAAGCCGGTGGCATTGCGTGGGATCACGAGTGGTCTGTCCGTGATGAATTCGCAGATGCCCGTGAGGCGCAGCTTCATGCCCGGCATCAGTTCCTCAGCAGGTTGCAAAGGCAGCCCGATAGTGGCTTCAAAGGTTTGTCCTTCGGCTCGGCATACCAGATTCATGCCCGTGCGGTCACGGTTCGCCTCCAGCAAATCGGCGGTGAAGCTGACCAGCTCACATTGCTCCCGACTGTGGCGGGTCTGCGCGGCGCGAAATTCCACCGGCTCTGGTTTGTCCGCAGTGCCCGTCTTCTTCACATCCACCGCACTCATGCTTGGGCGGAAAGGCGTGACGATGGGATAGCCCTCCGCCTCCACTTCATCGCCGATTTGCAGCGTCATCGACTGCGCCGTCTGCACAAACATGCTGCCTCCCTCACCACGCAGATACAGGCCGCGACCATCCGCCACATGCGTGGTCACACCACGCACGCGCACTCTTTGGCGGAGTGGCGCATCCACGCGCAGCAGACCATCCACCGGCACCAGCGGCACCGGGCCGAGTGGTTTCACCTCCTCCACGAGGGCGAAGGATTCCAAGTTCTGCACAAAGAGCAGCCGCCCGCTCATCTGGCGCTGATCATTGAAATGTGTGCCCGCCACACCGCGCACGCGCACCTGCTGCTCCACGAGCTGCCAGGGCAGTTGTCTCAGGGGTTCCGTCTGCGGTAGGATGGTGCGGATGAGTCTTCCCTCGACCTCCAATTCCACCACGAGGCTGTCCTCGCCGAACCAAGTGCCTTTCACAATCGCCGTCACTTCCACCGGACGTGCATCCATCGCAGGTGAAAAAAGCTGCTCGGCATTCACCGTCTGGAAAACGGGCAGGTCGCGCTGTCCATCCACCTCCATCGTGTCGGGCAGCACCACCGGCAGGAACTCTCCCGGCCCGGCATGGCCCTCTATCTTCAGCCGCATTCCTGGCTGGTAAGGCGGGGATGGGCGCTTGTCCTCCGACACCCCGACACAGATCCCGTCCGTGCCGTCATGGATGAAGAGCACGCCCCAGCCCGGATGATAATAGGTGACCACCGAGTCCAGCCGCACCGGCAGGAGCTGCTCGCGGCGCTGAGCATCGAGATCACGGATCGTGCGCACGCTGCCCAGGGGCTCCTGGGCATGAATCCATGTCAGACAAAAGAGGCTGGCGATGACAAGCTCGCGAATCATTACCCGAAGCCTAGCGGACCTCCATGCTCCTGCCGAGCCTTTCATTTGACCAATCACGCCTCTGGCTTCACGCGCTTCCGATGCTTCCGCACCATGCCCATCTGCTTGAGCTTCCGCTGGAGACTGCGGCGGCTCATGTTTAGGAGTTCGGCGGCTTCACTGCGGTTGTTGCCCGCACGTTCGAGGGCTTCGAGGATCATCTGCTTCTCCATCGCGTGGATGTCGAAGGGCGCTTTTTCGGGCGTGGTTTCACTGGCAGGCTTGTCGCCGGGCAAGGTAGGTACGCGCCAGCCGAGGCCGCCGGGGCGGGTGAGGTAGGCGGGCAGGTGCTTCGCCATGATGCGGGTCGTATTGCTCATCACCACGCCGTGCTCGATGGCGGCACGCAGCTCGCGCACGTTGCCAGGCCAGTCGTAGTTCATCAGTACGGGCAGGGCGTCGTCACCGAGCGGCTTGAAGCTCTTGCCATTGATCGTGGCGAGGTCTTTGAGGAAATGATCCGCCAGCACGCGGATGTCGCCTTTGCGCGTGCGCAGCGGCGGCATGTGGATGGTGACGACGCGCAGCCGCCAGTAGAGGTCTTCGCGGAATTTTCCTTCCTCGACCATCTTCGCGAGATCCTTGTTCGTCGCCGCGATGACGCGCACATCGACCTTGATCGGCTTCGCTCCGCCGACGCGCTCGATGATTTGCTCGCCGAGCGCGCGGAGCAGCTTCACCTGCGTGTTCGCATCGATCTCGCCGATTTCATCGAGGAAAAGCGTGCCGCCATCCGCCAGCTCGAAGCGCCCGATGCGCCGATCCTGCGCGCCGGTGAAGGCACCTTTTTCGTGCCCAAAGAGTTCGCTCTCCAGGATTTGCGGAGACAACGCCGCACAATGCACGGTGATGAGTTTCGCCTTCGGTCTGCCGCTGAGATTGTGGATGGCTTTGGCGACGAGTTCCTTGCCCGTGCCGCTTTCGCCTTCGACTAAAATGGTGGCGCGAGTGGGAGCCACCTGCTGGATGGTTTCCAGGATCGGCTTCAGCGTGTCCGCCTGCCCGAGGATGCCCTCGATGCTGAACTTCTGCTCCACCTGCTGCTTCAGCGCCTTGTTCTCGTGCTCCAGATGTCGGCCGCGCAGCGCCCGCTTCACCAGCAGCTCCACCTCGTCGAGGTTCAGCGGCTTCGTGACGAAATGATACGCCCCACGTCGCATC
>JBIKIA010000495.1:0-3960 GCA_044361885.1 Prosthecobacter sp.
CGAGCCAGAGCCCTTTATCATCAAAGGTTTCGATCAGCGACTGGCTGGCCATTCGGGCGGACGTGGGGCTCGTGTATGACTGCTCGATGAAACGCTCAATGTTTGGCTCCGAGTCACTGATCAGGGGCAGTTTCTCCAGTTTGATGTCCGTTAGAGTATTCTCAGGAGCTGGTTTGGCGTCCTTCGCCTCCTGGCTGTCAGAGGATTCGATCGGCCGTGCCTCAGGCCTTCGTGTCAAGGTTTCTGGGGAAAGACTCTCTGCCGTGTGGGAAACATCGGATGGATCGGCAGTGAGTTTGGTAGGATCGTCTGACATCAGTTTGACTATTGCACTGCATCTACCTGATAGAGCAAGCACGAACCTTGCCCATCCTGCCTGCTGCGCTAGTCTGGCACATGTTTCCCTGGCTCAATCACGAATCCTTCCCGCTCTACCTGGCTCCAATGGCCGGGGTCACGGATACCGTGTTTCGTACTATCTGCAAAGAACAGGGCGCCGATGTCATGGTCACGGAGTTTGTCTCTGCCGAGGGCATCCTCCAGCGCGATGATCGCACTCGTCACTACACTGACTTTGATGAGCCGCAGCGTCCCCTGGGTGTCCAGCTCTTCGGCTCCGATGGTTTGCGCATGGGGGAGGCGGCTCGGAAGATCATCGACTGGAAGCGGCCCGACTTCATCGATATCAACTTTGGTTGCCCGGTCAATAAAGTGGTCTCAAAAAACGGCGGTTCGTCCTTGCTTCGGAATTGTCCGCTGCTCGCCAGTGTCGCCACCGGCATCGTTAAAGCCGTGCCCGTCCCCGTGACCGCAAAGATGCGCATCGGCTGGGACGCCCAGAGCATCAATGCTGTGGAAGTCGCCCGGATTCTCGAAGACTGTGGCATCCAGGCCATCGCCGTGCATGGTCGCACGAAGGCGCAAGGTTACAGCGGGCACGCTGACTGGGATGTCATCGCCCAGGTGGCCGACGCGGTGAAAATCCCCGTCATTGGCAATGGTGACCTCAGTTCCGGTGCCGATGTCGAAGTTCGCCGTGCGCAGACCAACGTTCGCGGCGTCATGATCGGACGTGCCGCCATGACAAATCCGTGGGTCTTCCGTGAGGCAAAGCATTACCTCGCCACGGGCCAGCATCTCCCATCGGCCAGCGTGGAGCAGCGCTTTGATCTCATGCGCCGTCATTGCTCCATGGCCATGGCACGCAGCACACGCGGTGGTGAGTTTGAAGTCATGCGATCCATGCGCACACGTCTCATGAACTACACCAAGAGCCTGCCCGGTGGCAAATTCCTGCGCGGCAAGTTCAGCCACATATCCAGCCTCATGGAGCTGGAGGACATCATGGCCGAATTCATCATGCGCCAGGATACCTTGGCCCATGAAAGCTCCATCGGACACAGCCTAGCGGGGAATGAGGAGTGACGAAGCTGGAGCGATCCAGAAAAAGTCTTGAGGTTGAACCGAAGTCCTCAGAAGCTGTTCCAAGACAGGCCGTCTCCCCATGATCTCTTTTCAACAACTTTCCCATCCCCGGCGGTGGCTCCTAGTTTCTCTCGGCCTCGTTTTGGTGGGGGTGTGGATGGCCCGGCCTTCGGTTCAGCTTGGGATGGCGGAGGCGGTGAAGCCTGCGGTGGCCGCCGAGAAGCTGCCAAGGGGGATGCACGCGCAGAAGCTGGAGCGCGCCCGGCCTGCCGATCAGGCCCATGCACTGGCGGACATGCTGGCGGGCAAACCTTTCGTGCTCGTGGCCGATGGTCGGGCGCAGCGCTTCACGCTCTCGCTCTCTGAGGTGTATGTGGAGTCAGGAGAGGCCGCGCAGCGTCTGCGGAAGATCGAGGCTCAGCCTGACGCGCAGCATCTGCTGTCGGCAGCGAAAAAGGAGGCGGGCTCGGCGCGTACGAAGCTCGTGCTTTATCCTGAAGGACGCGCTGGAGAGGCGATGGCACGGCATTTCCTGAACCCGCGCATGCTCGTGCAGACGACGGACCGCAACACGGCGTTAGCAACCTTGAAGCAGCAGGGACTGCGGGTGATGAGTGAGCCGGATTACTCACCGGGCAGCCTGATCGTGGAGCCAGCGAATGCGGATCCTGAGTCCATCCTGCGCGCGCTGGCGGCTTTGACGGGTGCGCCGGGGGTGAAGTCGGCGGGGCCTTTGCTCGGCCGCTACCACCAAAAGCATCTGGTGCCGAATGACTCGCTTTTCACCCAGCAGTGGCATTTGAAAAACACCAGCCAGGGAAACGGCAGACCAGGCATGGACATGCATGTGGAGAATGTCTGGAACACCTACAAAGGAAGCGGCGTGCGCATTGGCATCGTGGATGACGGGCTGGACATCCTGCATCCCGATTTGGCTCCGAATGTGGATAGCGCAGCGAATCACTACGACTGGAATGACGACCCGCCGGACCTGGACCCCTCGCCGCTCCCGAATGCCAATGAGAATCTGGAGGATACCCATGGCACCTCCGTCAGTGGTGTGGCTGCGGCGCGTGGAAACAATGGAACGGGCGTCTCCGGCGTTGCACCCGAGGCCACGCTGGTGGGCTTCCGCCTCATCTCCGCCCAGGACCCGGATGGCACGACGGATGAGGAGGACGCGGAGGCCATGTCTCGCGGCAAGGATGTGATCGACATCAAGAACAGCAGTTGGGGCTCGGGTGCCCCTGCCTGGATAACGATCCCCGCTGGCCCGCTCATGGAGGCAGCACGAGATGATGCCACCACCATGGGACGCGGAGGCAAAGGCACCGTCTTTGTCTGGTCTGCCGGGAACGGACGGGATCAGGATGAGCAAGGGCAGAAGGACGGGGTGACGAACTCCATGTTCGTTACCACCGTGGGGGGCATAGATAATCGGGGCAATCTCGCCTACTACAGCGAAGGCGGTTCCCATCTCGTGGTCAGTGCGCCGACCAGTGGAGGCTCTCTCGACATTCACACGACCGATCTGCGCGGCAACAACGGCTACAACCGCACCGGCACAGCCCAGGGAGAGCCGGCGGACCGGAACTACACAGACAGCTTCGGTGGCACCTCCTCCTCCGCGCCTGCCGTGTCTGGGGCGGTGGCCCTCATGCTGGAGGCAAATCCCAACCTCAACTGGCGGGATGTAAAAGAGATCCTCCTGCGCTCCTCCGTGCAGCTTTTTCCCACCGACGCCGGCTGGGTCACGCGTGATGGCGGGAATCCCGCGCTCACACGCCTCAAGCATCACGAACGCTATGGCGGCGGTCTCATCGACACTCAGGCCGCCGTCGCCATGTCCGAGACATGGACCAGCCTCGGCCCCATGATGCAAAATTCACGTTCCGACTCAGCCCTCCGCTCCATTCCAGACGGTAATACCACCGGCATCACCATCAGCTTCGACTTCAGCTCTTTCGGCCAGATGCGAATCGAGCACGCCAAACTCCGGCTCGATGTGACTCATGCATACCGTGGGAATCTGGAGGTCACCCTGCGCTCTCCCAGCGGCACCGTCAGCACACTCGCCAGCAAAGAAATCACGGACGATGGACTGGACTACGATGACTGGGTCTTTAGCAGCGTCCGCCACTGGGGCGAGGCCGGGGCTGGCCTCTGGACTCTCACCATCAAAGACCTGACCAGCACCGATATAGGCTTCTTCCATTCCGCCACACTCACCCTCTTCGGCACAGACGCCTCCGCACCTCAGCTTACTTCCAACACTCCTGGCCCGCTCCTGCTCCGCAGTGGTGATCCGCTCAGCATGACTGCCACGGCTACCGGCGGCGGGCACCTTGCCTACATTTGGTCACGCGATGGCTCGAACCTCGGCGGCAGTGCCGCTGACCTCGACATCCCCGCCCTGACCACAGGCCTGGCCGGAACCTACCGAGTCACCGTCGCCAATGCCGGTGGCACGGACGTCTCCGATCCCATCCTCGTCGGCGTCGTCGGCCCGCAGAATACCACGGGTATCGCGAATCA
>JBIKIA010000070.1:0-13009 GCA_044361885.1 Prosthecobacter sp.
GTCATCGACAACAGCCACCTCACCTTGGACCAGGCAGTCGAGCAAGTCCTAGCCAAGCTGCCCACCCCCTGATTTCAAGCGATGAACCTCTCCTACTGGCTCGGTCAGACCGTCTTTCGTGCTGTCGTGCGGGGCTTCTATGACTTTCGGGTCATCGGCTCCGAAAACCTTCGCTTTGATGGTCCGGCTATCATCGCGGCCAACCACGTCAGTTTCCTCGACCCACCCTTCGTCGGGCAGGTCTTCGATGAACCACTCTACTTCTTTGCCCGCAAGAGCCTCTTTGACCATCCTATCGCTGGCAAGCTGCTGAAGAGTTGGCAGGCTATCCCTGTGGACCGTGACAAGCCGGACACCTCAAGCCTGAAGGCCACCATCCGCCTCCTGAAGTCGGGAAAAAAGATCCTCATGTTCCCCGAGGGCACCCGCAGTCCAGACGGCCAGCTCCAAAAGGCCGAAGCCGGGGTCGGGCTCTTC
Organism: Prosthecobacter sp.; assembly: GCA_044361885.1. Taxonomy (GTDB): domain Bacteria; phylum Verrucomicrobiota; class Verrucomicrobiia; order Verrucomicrobiales; family Verrucomicrobiaceae; genus Prosthecobacter. The sequence continues at coordinate 478 of JBIKIA010000070.1, forward strand.
CTGGCGAAAACGAACGCCCCGGTCCTCCCGGTCCGTATCTTCGGCACCTACGAGGCCTATCCGCGCGGGGCCAAGTTCCTCCGGCCTTCCAGCATCACCCTCGTCGTCGGTCAGAAATACCAGCCGGACCTTTCCAGTGCCGCTGCTCATGGTCGTGACCTTTATCAGACTCTGGCGGATGAAGTCATGCACCGGATTGCCGGGCTGACGCTGTGATCGAGAAGAGGACAAGAAAGGGTTGCCAACTCCCCCTTCGAGCACCATCGAAAGGAGCTTGTGAAATTTTTCACAAATTCGGGTTGCTGCTCGTAGAGCACTCCTGATAATGCCGCGCCCCCCTCTCCTGATGGCACCTCTCTTCGCCAACATTGACCTCGCTTTTCTGATCACTGCCCTCGTTAAAATCGTTGGGTTCACGTTCATGGTGATTCTGCCGCTGGTCACGGTCTGCGTTTACTTCGAGCGTCGCTTCTCAGCCATCATCCAGGATCGCGTCGGCCCGAACCGCGTCGGCATCCCGCTGACCCTCCTCGGATTTAAGAGCGACCTCCAGATCCTCGGCATCGGCGGCCTTTTCCAGGCGGCGGCGGACGGGGTGAAGTTCATTCTCAAAGAAGACTTCACGCCCAAGTTCGTGAACACTTTCTACTACTGGCTGGCGCCCTGCCTGACCGTGGTGCCCGCTTTGCTGACTTGCGCCGTCTTGCCTTTTGGTTCCGAACTCGCCATCGCCGATCTGAACGGCCTCATCACCGCTCTCGGACTGCCCGCCTTGCCATCCATTCCGGTGCAGGCCGTGATCGCTGACCTCAATGTCGGCCCACTCTACACCTTCGCCATCGCCTCCCTCGGTGTTTACGGCATCGTGCTCGCCGGCTGGGCCTCGAATTCCAAATACCCCTTCCTCGGCAGCGTCCGCTCCTCGGCCCAGATGATCAGCTATGAGCTGTCGCTCGGCCTCTCGATCATCCCGGTCTTCATGGTCTTCAGCGAGCTGAACCTCGGCAAGATCGCTTCCTTCCAGGATGCGCACGGCTGGCTGATCCTCCCGCTCTGGGGCGAAGGTCTGAGCTTCGGCCGCTGGGTGCTCTGGATTCCGATGATGATCTCCTTCATCATCTTCACCGTGGCGATGTTCGCCGAGACGAACCGCCTTCCCTTCGACCTTGCCGAGTGCGAAACCGAACTCGTCGGCGGCTACCACACCGAATACAGCTCCATGAAGTTCGCCCTCTTCTTCATGGGTGAATACGCCGCCATGATCATCGGCTCTGGCCTCGCGGTGACGCTCTTCCTCGGTGGCTGGAGCATTCCTTTCTCCCCCTGGCTGCACCTGAACTTCGTCCCAGGTGATACCCCGCTCTGGCTCGGCCTCCTCCACATCGCCACCTTCCTGACGAAGGTCATCGGCTTCATCCTTTTCTTCATCCTCATCCGCTGGTCGTTGCCCCGTTTCCGCTTCGACCAACTGATGAAATTCGGCTGGTTGTTCATGTTCGAAGTCGCGCTGGCGAACGTCCTGCTCACCGCCGTCCTCATGATCTGGGTTCCATTGAAATAAATCTCCCCCCGAATGGCTACCATTATTGTTCAGCGTCCGAAACTCGCCTGGCACGAGAAAATGTTCATCTCCACCCTTTTCAAAGGGCTGAAGATCACTCTCGGGCACGCGCTCCGCACCTTCCTCCAGATCGCTGGCAAAAAGCCAAAGGTCACCATGGAATATCCCGAGGAGAAATGGGACAGCCACCTCCCAGAATACTACCGCGGTGCCCCAGCTCTGGTCACCGACGAGCAGGATCGCGAGCGCTGCGTCAGCTGCCAGCTCTGCGAGTTCATTTGCCCGCCAAAAGCCATCAAAATCATCCCTGGCGAGATCCCCAGCGACGATCCCTGGGCCAAAGTCGAGAAGCGCCCCAAAGTCTTCGAGATCGACATGATCCGCTGCATCTACTGCGGCATGTGCGAGGAAGTCTGCCCCGAGCAGGCCATCTATCTCCGCAAAGATTACGCCATCACCGGCCTCAGCCGGCAGGAAATGGTCCACGACAAAGCACGCCTCTATGAGATCGGCGGGAAGCGCGTGGGTCTCGTGAACAAGTGGAACGAACTCAAGTAGCCTCGATGCCTCCCCTTCTTTTCTACCTCTTCGCTCTCATCACTCTCGGCTTCGGCCTGAATGTCGTGCTGGCGCGCAATCCGGTGACGAGCGCTCTGTCGCTCGCGGTCAGCTTTGTCGGACTCGCCGCACTCTTCATCAGCCTGGAGGCCTACTTCATCGGCACGCTTCAGGTGCTCGTTTATGCAGGTGCGGTAATGGTGCTCTTCCTCTTCATCATCATGCTCATGGACATCAAGGCCGAGTCCGTGGCAACCCGGACGAACTACGCCGCCATCGCAGCAGGCGTCGTCATCGCCGCCATTCTGGCTGTGCAGATCGCCACCGTCTCCAGCCAGCTTTCCATCAGCGCGCTGTCATCAGAGCAGGCCGCTCTTTCTCTGCAAAAAGCCGGCGCTCAGTGGGAAGCACGCGGCAAGGAAAACATCCCCACCATCTCCCGCGACCTCAAGGCAGGCACCCTGCCGGATGCGAAGCTGATGGGTGAGACACTCTTCTCCAAATACGCCTTCCATCTGCAAGTCGTCGGCCTGCTGCTCCTCGTGGGCACCGTCGGTGTCGTGGCACTCAGCAAACGTGACAGCAAGGAGGCCGCGCAGCCATGATCACCCTGAATCATTACCTCGTCGTCAGCGGCATCCTCTTCGCCCTCGGGCTCGCAGGAGTCATCGCCCGTCGAAACATCCTCATCATCTACATGTGCTTGGAGATGATGCTCAGCGCCGGGAACCTCGCCCTCGTCGGCTTCTCCCGCTTCCGTGTCACCGACGGCCTGCCTGACTACACCGCGCAGGCCCTCGTCTTCTTCACCATCACCGTCGCCGCCGCCGAGGTGGCCGTCGGTCTCGCCATCATCGTCGCCCTCTTCCGCACGAAGCAAAGCGTCGAGGTCGAAGCCGTCACCAAACTCCAAGGCTGATCCAGGCACCCCAACTGAGAACAGCGAACTGAGAACCGAGAACTTCACATGCCCCCCGACCCGGACACTTCATCCAGCCTGCCGACGCTGCTGCTCCTCCTGCCGCTGCTTTCCGCGCTGGTGATCCTGCTTGCCCATCGAATGCTCAAAGGTGCCTGCGTGATGATCTCCATCCTCTCGGCGGCCATCTGTTTCCTCATCAGCCTCATGCTGCTCGGCACAAAAGATGCCGCCCCGATGCTCCTGCCCTTCATCGAAGTCGGCAAGTTCCGCGTCGCCATTGATGCGCTCATCGACCAGCAAAGCCGGGGCATGATGTTCATCGTCACCTCCATTGGCCTCTTTGTGCATCTCTTCTCCGTCGGCTACATGAAGGACGACGAAGCCAAGGAGCGCTTCTTCGGCGCGCTGTCCCTCTTCATGTTCTCCATGACTGGCATCGTCCTCTCAGGGAACCTCGTGATGATGTTCATCTTCTGGGAACTGGTTGGCCTCAGCTCCTACCTGCTCATCGGTCACTGGTTTGAGAAACCCAGCGCCGCCGAAGCCTCGAAGAAAGCCTTCCTCACCAACCGCATCGGCGACTTCGGTTTCATGATTGGCATCCTCATGCTCTTCATGGCCAATCACGGCGACGTCAGCTTCACCGGCCTGCACGACAGCTTCGCGCAGGGTACCATGCACGACACAGCGAAGCTTCACCCCACCTTCATGATGATCGCCGCGCTCGGCATCTTCATGGGAGCCATGGGAAAAAGCGCTCAGTTCCCCCTCCACGTCTGGCTGCCTGATGCCATGGAGGGCCCCACGCCCGTCTCCGCCCTCATCCACGCCGCCACCATGGTCGCCGCTGGTGTGTTCATGCTCGTCCGCTGCGCCTTCGTCATCGAGGCTTCCCCCGACGCCGCCACCACCATCGCTTGGATCGGTGGCATCACGGCCCTCATGGCCGCGCTGATCGCCACGCAGCAAAACGACATCAAGCGCGTGCTCGCTTACTCCACGCTCTCCCAGCTCGGTTACATGGTCATGGCCGTCGGACTCGTCGCCATGCAGGCCACCGGCCATCACGATGCCGCCGCTCCCGGCCATCCGGCCATGTTCCACCTCTACACGCATGCCTTCTTCAAAGCCATGCTCTTCCTCGGCTCCGGTGCCGTCATCTATGCCTGCCATCACGAGCAGGACATCTGGAAGATGGGCGGCCTAGCCAAGCACATGCCCGTCACCTTTGTCACCTTTGCCATCGGCACCGCATCGCTCATGGGCGTGCCTTACCTTACCAGCGGCTTCTGGAGCAAAGAAGCCATCCTCGGTGTCGCCTTTGAAGTCCCCGGAGGTTCCCCTCTCTTCTGGATCGGTGTCGCCACGGCCCTGCTGACCGCCTTCTACATGACGCGCATGTTCGTCATCGCCTTCCTCGGCAAACCCCGCACCGAGCACGCGCATCACGCTACCGAGGCCCCGATCGTGATGCTCCTGCCACTCGTCTTTCTCGCCGTCCTCACCGTCATATCGCCATGGGATTGGGCCGCCAACATGCTGGAAGCTCTGAAGCCTCATCACGCCGAGACACACAGCACCGTTCTCATTGCTTCTATCTTGGCGCTCGTCGTCGGTTCCGGCGCAGGTTTCCTCCTCTACAACGGCAAGGACAGCGACCCGCTCGCTTCCAAAGGCCTCGCCAAGGTCTTCGCCAACAAGTTCTACTTCGATGAACTCTACGCCGTGCTCGTGAAAGTGCTCCAGGACGGCGTCGCCTGGGTTGTCACAGGTCTGGAGCGCATCTTTGTCGATGGCATCTTCGCCCGCCTTCCCGCCTTTGCTGCCAAGCGCCTCGGTTCCGCCGCTCGTGTGCTCACTGGCGGCCATCTCCAGGGCTACACCTTCCTCCTCGGCGCAGGTCTGCTGCTCGTCATCTACCTCGCCGTCTTCGTCCTGCCCCAGATGGGTCATTGATCTCCTCCCGGAATGAGTCCCCTCGAAATCGTCATCCTCCTGCCCCTGCTCTCCGCCCTCGCGGTCTGGCTCGGTGCCCCTGCTCGTGCCACCTCCGTCGGCACCGCTGTCCTGAATCTGCTGATCGTCCTCGGCCTCGTCTGGCAGTTCAAATCCGCCTCTGCTGGCAAAGCAGGCTTTGCCTATGAAAGCGCTCGCGTCGTGCTGGACAACCCCGCCATCGCCTTCGCCGTCGGGGCCGATGGTGTCTCGCTGATCCTCGCGCTGCTCACCGCGCTCGTCACCTTTGCCGCCGTCTGGCAGATCAGCCCGGACAAGCCCGGCATCTATCACATCGCCTCGCAATTGATCGCGGGTGGAGCCTTCGGAGCCTTCCTTTGCACCGACGTCTTCTTCCTCTACGCCTTCCACGAACTCGCGCTCATCCCCACCCTCCTCATGATCGCCAACTACGGTCATGGCGATGACGAGCACCGTAAAGCCGTCGCTTGGAACACCACCGTCTATCTCGGCGCAGGTAGCCTCGTCCTGCTCGCCGGACTTGCCTGGGTCGTGCTCGAGTTCAGCGGTGGAGAAAAGCTCACCTTCGACCTCACCGCGCTGAAGGCCCAAGCCGCCGCCACACCGCTGCCAGCCGCGCAGCAGGCCACCATGGCATTCGTTCTTCTGCTCGGCTTCGGCACACTCGTTTCCCTCTTCCCGCTGCATTCCTGGGCCGCTCCTGCCTATGCTTCGGCCCCCACTCCCGTTGCCATGTTGCACAGCGGCGTGCTAAAAAAATTCGGCCTCTATGGTCTCCTCCGCATCGCTTTGCCTCTCCTGCCGCAGGGCTTCCAGGCCGAATGGGTGCAGCAGGCCCTGCTCTACATGCTCTTGGGGAACATCCTCATCATGGGCTTCGTCACCATCCATCAAAAGCGCCTCGACGACGTGCTCGCGAACTCCTCCGTGATGCACATGGGCTACATCTTCCTCGGCCTCGCCGCCGGGACCGAGATCGCCCTTCGTGGTGCCGTGCTCTTGATGTTCGCCCACGGCATCAGCATCGCTCTTCTCTTCGCTCTTGCCGGACGCCTCCGCAGCCAGCTCGGCACCCTGGAGCTGAGCAAACTCGGCGGCCTTGGTTCCCACGCCCCGGTCTTCACCGTCCTCTTCGCCTTCGGCACCTTTGCCTCCATCGGCCTACCCGGTCTCGCGAATTTCGCCGGTGAGGTCATGGTCTTCATCGGTTGCTTCACCGAATGGGGTGTCACCAACTTCGGCCCGCTTCAATGGACCGTCGCCATCGCTCTCTGGGGCGTCGTGATGTCCGCTGTTTACATGCTCCGCGCCTACCGCAGCATCTTCCACGGCACCGCCGCCGCCGGTCACTTCATGAAGGACCCCGCCTTCAGCCAGCGCGTGCCTTTGATCCTTCTCGCCGCTGTCCTTCTCATCGCTGGTTGCTGCCCCTGGCTGCTTCTTGGCCTCATGAAAACCGACCTCGCCAGTGTGGCCGAGGCTGCTTCCACCGCCGTCCAGGGTGCCGCCAAGGCCGCCGCCGGAACCGCTCATTGATCTCCTATGTCCGTCTTCACCATCGAAGCCTTCCTCGCCATCCTGGGCCTTGTGCTCCTGATGCTTGAGGCCTTCGCGCCCGACATCTCCCGCCGCACCATTGCCGCCGTCAGCATCGCTGGCACCGCCTTGGCGCTCGTCCTTTTCCTCACCGTCGCCAGCAGCGACACCGCTAGCCTGCCCGGCTTCCTCCGCCCCTGGATGGCGCTGGACTCCCTGGCCATGTTTTACAAAGGCCTCGCGCTGGTCATCACGCTCATCGTCCTCTGGCTCACCCACGAGTGCGCCCCGTATGTCAGCAAATACACCGTCGATGGCCGCGTCACCGAACTCTTCAGCATCCCGCTCATCGTCTGCTCCGGCATGATGTGGATGGCCGCCGCCCAGGACCTCGTCACCGTCTTCGTCGCGCTGGAACTCGTCACCGTCTCCTTCTACGTCCTCGTCGCCTTCGCTCGGAAAAGCAGCCTCGCCCTTGAAGCCGGGGTCAAATACCTCATCCTCGGCGCTCTCAGCACTGGCGTCCTCATCTTCGGCATCGCCTGGACCTACGGAGCCACTGGCAGCCTCAGCTACGAAGGCATCTCCCACGCCCTCACCAGCGCAAGCACCGCCAAAGCCCCCGCTCTCCTCGGAGCCGCTTTCCTCCTCGCCGGACTTTGCTTCAAAGTCGCCGCTGCCCCTTTCCAAAGCTGGGTGCCTGATGTGTATCAAGGCGCGCCCATCCCCGTCACCACCTTCCTCTCCGTCGGTTCCAAGGCCGCTGGCTTCGTCGTCCTCACCCGCGTCGTCGATGCCTTCCTCGTCGAGGGCTCCATCATCGGTTCCGAGGTCAAAGCCCTCCTCCTCATCCTCGGTGCCCTCACCGTCCTGCTCGGCAGCCTGCCCGCCATGTTCCAGCAGAGCGTGAAGCGCCTCCTCGGTTACTCCAGCATCAGCCATGCTGGTTACCTCGTGCTCGCCCTCGCCTGCCACGACAGCATCCGCAGTGAAATGTCCTCCGGTGGCATCGTCGCCTTCTACCTCGGCACCTACCTGCCCATGACCGTCCTCGCCTTCCTCGTCCTCGCCGTCCTGCGCGTGAATGGCGGCGGCGAAGACATCCGCGACTTCCGCGGCCTCGGCAAACGCTCCCCGCTGCTCGCCCTCGCCATGACGATCGCCCTCGCCTCCCTCGCCGGCCTTCCCCTCACCGCCGGATTCATGGGCAAGCTCTTCGTCTTCATCAGCCTCGCCGACCAAGCCTACTGGGGTGCCCTCGTCTGTGCCGCCATCGGTGCCGCCGCCGGCTTCTACTACTACTTCCGCGCCATCGTCGCCATTCACAGCAGCGACAGCGGCCTCGCCTCCCAGCCCCTCACAGTGAATACCGCCTCCAAAGCCGGAGCCATCATCCTCTCCGTCGCGATCATCGTCCTCGGCGTCTATCCCAAGCCGCTTCAGAAGATCTTGGTCAAAGACGCCCCGGTGGCCGTGAAGGCGCATTGATTCCGTCGCGGAGCGCGAGTGTCCTCACTCGCAGAAAGCGAATTGAAGCTTGTCTCAAGGCAGGCTCTGTATTGATCTCAGGTCAACGCACCCATGAAAGACCTGCTGCACGCCACCCTTAAAGCCATTGGGATAGCTTTTGTGATCTTACTCTTGTTCGGAGGCTGGCTGATCTGGCAGATGTCCAAGGAGGGCTTCAGCTTTCCCGGGCCTGGACATCAAGACTACGATGGACACCTTGCTGGAGAATATTGGGTGCATCGTACTTCGGCGTTTCGGACCATGATTACACCGATTGGTTACTCTGAGGGTACCCCGATCATTCCTACCGTGGTCACTGCTTGTGCCACCGACGGCCGCTATATCCTTGCCAAGCGTCAGGATACCCGGAAGACGTTTCTCGAAGATCCCAACGTCACCTTTGATGAGTTAGATCCCGAGAGCGCCGACTATTGGATTCTCGATACCCAGAAACCAGAAGTCTTCGGGCCAATGTCAGAAGGCGAGTTCACCGCCAAGCGTCGTCAACTTGGTATTGCAGACTCTATCAAACTCATCCCACCACGCGACTTTGCCGACCTGCATGGTCCCCCAGCCAGTTCAGAAAACGTCAAGGGCACGCCTGATCCATTCCTGCCGATGCCGAAATGAAACCCAAAGCCCTTCTCAGACTCCTCTTTGTCGCGAGCATGGTTTTGCTGATCTTCGTGGCGGCTCTGATCATCGCTCCGAAATGGCGGCAGATGGAGCTCATGCGGCAATCAGAGCCGATCCATGAAGCCCTCAAGGCTTACCACCAGAAGCACGGAAGCTACCCAGACGCCCTCGACCAGATCGGCATTCCATCTCGGGAAGAAGGCCCCATCTACTACCAGCGCGAGGGCAGCTCTTACATGCTCTGGTTCGGCACCCGCCTGGGCGAATCTCGGACCTACTGTTCCAGTGAAGGCTACTGGAGATAGCGAGATGTAATGTTTCTCCGCGTCTCCTAGTCTCCCCGTCTTCCGCATAGCCGCCCCACTCACCCCTGGGTGCGCACCACCCAGATGTTCCGATAGCGCACCGGATTGCCGTGATTTTGCAGGTGGATCGGGCCGGGAGTGTTCTCCTCCTTGTTCGGTGCCGAGGTGGTGGAACCGGGCAGTTCCTGGTTCTCGTGAATTACCACCCCGTTGTGTTTCACGCTGATCTTCGCGTTCGCCGTCTTCTTACCTTCCGCGTCGTATTTCGCGGCGGTGAAATCGACATCGTAGGTCTGCCAGGTCAGCGGTGGCAGGCACATGTTCACCTTGGGCTCCGCGATCTTATAGAGCCCGCCACACTCGTTGTCCTTCCCTTCGAGAGCAAAACTGTCGAGCATTTGCACCTCGTATCGACCCTGTAGGTAGAGACCGCTGTTCCCGCGACCCTGGCCACGGGCCTCCGGCATGTAGGGCAGCAGAAATTCCACATGCAGGCGGCAATCGCCGAAGGTGTCCTCGCTGGTGATGCCTTCCATCAGCGCAGCGCTGGAGGCATCGACACGGGAGTTCGGGAAACGGTTCACGCCTTTGCCATCAAAGAGCACCACCGCCTTCTCAGGCGGCAAAGCACCCAGGGTGGCAGAAGCGCGATCCGTGCGGTTGAGCTCCATCACGCGCACTCCGTCCGTGTTAGTCACCAGGATGCTCTGACCATTCACTGCGGCCTTCAGGGTGCCGTCATGGGCCGCACAGAGCGCCGTTTTCTCCCCTTCGCCCCGCTCGCCCGTAGTCCGCGTCACAGTGGACCGGTCCCCATCCCAACCCGCTCCCGGCAGCCCGCCCGGATAGCTCACCGCCTCAAACTTTCCGCCGCCCTGCGCCCAAATCTGCACGCCGTAGGCTTTCCCTTCCAGCGTGCCCGAGTATTCGCCCTGAATCGCAAAATCCTCGTCCGTGTGAGCCTGATCCGTGTAGGCCACTGGCTTCGCAGACTTCGGAGCGGCCGGCTGCTGGGCTTGGAGGAGTGTGGTGAAAAGAAGGGCGGTCAGAAGAAGGCGCATGGAAGGTGAACGAACAACGAGGTGGACGAATTTCAGCCGTCAGGCCTCTGCCTCGTCTCCTTCTCCCCACGGTGCAGAGGCTTACGCCGCAGAGGCCTGCCGCAGTGCCCTTTCCTCTGGGAAAACCGGGGTGCGGGTGTGCACATAGAGACCCCTCCTGACTGAGGGATCGTGAAAAGCCTCCTCTGCCCCGACTTAGTTTGTAATTAGAGGAACGCTCCCACACTTTCCGCTTCCCCTGACACGCCTCCCGCGCATCCTCCGCGCGCTCGTCGTTCGAGCAAACATGGAAGCCGTCAATATTCAGTTCGCCCCCAAGACTGGCACCGAGGAAGAGTGGAACGAGGCGTATGCACGCCTCGCGGACTACTTTCGCTCCTACCAGCTCCACAATCGTATCCGCCGCACCCAGCTCATCCTGGAGACGCTGCGGCGGGCTGCCGAGGCGCATAAAAAGGATCCCTCCCTCACGCCCACGGCCCACAGCATCGACCAGGCCCGGCGAATGCTGCGGGAATGGCTGGCGGCGATCTACAGCGACATGAACTTGAACGAGTCCCAGCTCGAAGCCGCCGGACGGCTCGGCTTTCACCTCAGCGGCGGCCCGGCCCGCTGGCCGAACTTCTTTTTGGACAAGGACAACCTGCCTGCGGACATGAAGGAGGCCATGCTCTCCGCCGTGCGCAATTCCGGTCCCGGCATGCAGGTCAGCAAGATGACCCCGCGTGACATGGACCTCGGCATCGTCTCAGGAGTGGCGGAGGACACCTTCGACCGCCTGGGCCGTCATCCCCTCCTGCGTTACTCCGTCCTCATCGGCATCGTTGGCAGTGTGCTGGGCTACCTCTACTTCCTCCTCGCATGAGTGTCATCGGCTCGCACACCGCGAACATCAACGCCACCGCAGGGATGCCGCCGAAGCGCATCGCCCGGATGCGGCGTGCGACGTTCTTTTCCTTCGTCGGTCTGGGCACCATCGTGGGTGCATGGCTCATGTATACCTACCTGGCCGAGCAGGGCATGAGAAAGGCGGAATGGCTTCTGCTGTCCACCTTCATCCCTCTCTACTACCAGCTCAATGTCGGCTTCTGGACCGCCATCTTTGGCATGTGGCTGATGAACCGGCCCAAGCCTGATCCGCTGAACCTCTGGCGCACGTTGAAGCCGGAGGATCACGAGGCCGACATCACCGCCAGTACGGCCATCATCATGCCGGTCTTCAATGAAGACGTGACCCGTGTCTTCGAAGGTCTGCGCGCCATCTACCTTTCCCTGGAGCAGACGGGCCACTCGAAAAACTTCGACATCTTCATCCTCAGCGACTCGAATCAAACGAGCCAGTGGATCGAAGAGGAGACTGCGTGGCTGGAGCTCTGCCGCCAGCTCAATGCCTTTGGCCGTATCTTTTACCGCAAGCGCCGCAAGCCGATCAACCGCAAGAGCGGCAATGTTTCCGACTTCTGCCGCCGCTGGGGCAAGCGCTACCGCTACATGATCGTGCTGGATGCGGACAGCCTCATGTCCGGCGGTCTGCTCACCAGCATGACGCGCATCATGGAGAAAAACCCCGGCATCGGCATCCTCCAGACCTTCCCGAAACAGATCGGTGCGGAGACCCTGCTGGGCCGTGTGATGCAGTTTGCCCAGACGCTGTACGGCGCGCCTTTCATGGACGGCCTGGACTACTGGCAGTGCGGCGAAGCGAACTTCTGGGGCCACAACGCCATCATCCGACTGGAGCCCTTCATCAAATACTGCGCGCTGCCTCCCCTGCCCGGCAAGGAACCTTTCGGCGGGCACATCCTCAGCCACGACTTCGTGGAAGCGGCGCTCATGCGCAAAGCCGGTTATGCCGTGCGACTGCTGCCGACGAATCGCGGCAGCTACGAGGAAGGCCCACCCACGCTGGTGGATATGCTGAAACGTGACCGCCGCTGGTGTCAGGGAAACATGCAGCACTTCTGGCTGCTCTTTGCCAAAGGCTGGCACCCAATGAGCCGGATCAATTTCCTGCACGGCATCCTGAGTTACGTCAGCAGCCTGCTCTGGCTGCTCTTCCTCGTCTTCTCCACCTTCCTCGCCGCCACGCCCGTGGCGCACACGGAGCCACAGGCCGTGCTGGCCATGCAGATCTTGCTGGGCATCACCGTCATGCTCATCTTCATGCCGAAGGTGGCCATCCTGCTGGATGAGATGATCACGGGCCGACTGCACAAGCCCTTCAAAGGCCGACTATGTACCTTCATGAGTTGCATGGCAGACACGGTCGTCTTCACCATGATGGCCCCCGTGCTCATGATCTTCCATTCCCAGTTCGTGGTGTACACGGTCCTCGGGAAAGGAGTCCGCTGGGTGACGCAACGCCGCAAGCTCGACGGGCGCGTCGATTGGGCGGAGGTCTTCTTCAATCTCTGGCCCGTCACCGTCGTCGGCATCGTCTGGACGGTCATCTCCTGGCTCGTTTCCC
>JBIKIA010000496.1:0-3951 GCA_044361885.1 Prosthecobacter sp.
AGGAAGACACGAACACTCCCGCGAGCGATGGCGAACTCTTTGGAGCAGCTCCGCAACTGCGCACGATCGCCGACACCGAGCATCACTACCATCTCGTACGCACCGCCGAGGAGCGTGCCAGCCTTAACGCCGAGCTGAGCAAGCTGGAGTGCTTCTGCTTCGACCTCGAAACGACTGGGCTCGATCCACGCGACACCGAGATCGTGGGCATCGCCTTCTCGTGGAAAGCGGGGGAAGGTTATTTTGTCTTCTTTCCGCGAGATAAAGCCGAAGCCAAGACCGTGCTGGAAGAGTTCCACGATGTGCTGACACGCGACGGCATCGAGAAAATCGGTCACAATCTCAAGTTCGACCTCAGTGTGCTGCTCGCCCATGGCATTGAGGTCGCGGGTCCGTATTTCGACACGATGCTCGCCCACTCGCTCATCGAGCCAGATCAGCGTCATGGCATGGACTTCCTTTCGGAGACCTACCTGAGTTACACGCCCGTGCCGATCACCGCGCTGATCAACACTGAGAAAGAAAAAGACCTCTTTAGCCCGCAAAGTATGGCCGATGTGGCCGCCGCCGATCCGGTGAAGATCGCCGAATACGCCGCTGAAGACGCCGACGTGACCTGGCAGCTCGCCGAGAAATTGCGCCCGCTGCTGCCACAGCATGGTGCCGAGCGCGTGTTTTATGAGATCGAGTGCCCGCTGCTTCCCGTGCTCACGCGCATGGAGCACCTCGGCGTGAAGATTGATGTCTCCGCGCTCTTCGAGTTCGGCATCCAGCTCGAAAAACGCGCGAACGAAATGCACAAGCGCATCCAGGAAATGGCAGGCGGCCCGTTCAACCTGAACAGCCCGAAACAGCTCGGCGAGATCCTCTTTGAAAAGCTGCGCCTGATCGAGAAGCCGAAGAAGACCGCCACCGGCCAATACCAGACGAACGAGCAAGTGCTGCAATCGCTGATGGGCACGCACCCGATCATCGCGGACATCCTGGAGTATCGTGAAGTCACGAAGCTGAAAAACACCTATGTCGATGCCCTGCCCGAGACCGTCTCGCGTGTCGATGGCCGTGTGCACACGACCTTCCACCAGCTCATGGCCGCGACGGGGCGCATGGCTTCAAGCAACCCAAACCTGCAAAACATCCCCATCCGATCCGACAGTGGTAAAGAGATCCGCAAAGCCTTCGTCTCGGGCGAACCGGGCTGGGTGCTCATGAGCGCCGACTACAGCCAGGTGGAGCTTCGCGTGATGGCAGCGCTGAGCGAAGATCCCGCAATGATCGAGGCCTTCCAGCAAGGGCAGGACATTCACCAAGCCACAGCAGCCAAAGTTTACAGCGTGCCGCTAGATGGCGTGCTGCCAGAGATGCGCCGCACGGCGAAGATGGTGAACTTTGGCATCATCTACGGCATCAGCGCCTTTGGTTTGGCCCAAAGGCTCGGCATCCCGCGTGGTGAGGCCGCGACGATCATCGAGAACTACTTCAAGCAGTTCCCCGGCGTGCATCGCTACATGGAAAAGATCGTCCAGGATGCGAAGAAGTATGGCTATGTCGAGACGATCACAGGTCGTCGTCGCGTGATCCGTGATATTGGAAGTGCGAACGCCACCATCCGTGGTGGAGCCGAGCGCATGGCGATGAATACGCCGATCCAGGGCACGGCGGCGGACATGATCAAGCTGGCGATGATCAATATCGCGCGTGAGCTCCACCGCACAGGTTTGCAAACGCGCATGCTGCTTCAGGTGCATGACGAATTGCTCTTCGAGGTTCCTGAAGCTGAGGTAGAGCAGGCACGCACTCTCGTTCTAAATGAAATGCGCAATGCACTCACGCTTGGCGATGTGCCGGTCGAAGTCGAGGCTGGCACAGGCACGAACTGGCTGGAGGCACACTGATCATGAATGCTATTTTGATTCAAACGGATGGGCGGGCATCGCTCGTCTATGGTGAGTGCTCCGCGGATCTCACCACCATTGCCGTGCTCACGCAGGCGGCGATTTCCGCCCTGGATGCAGCCTCAGGGGCGGTGAGCACCGCCGTGCAGTGTCATCAGGATCATGCCTGCGTCACCATCCTCAGGCATGATGATGGTGCTTGGTTGCGTGTAGAGCATGAGCGCGGTGTGACTGTGGAGCAGGTCATACATTGGGCGGAATCACTGCCGCCTCCGCCTGCCGCAGTCGTCGTGAATACATCTGCCAGGACTACCAGCCTGGCCGATGCCATGAATGTGCAGCTCTGATCAGGGCTTTCAGCCTTCGGCTTCCGAAGCGGTGAGATCGCGGTGGTAGAAGACCTTGATGTATTTCATGCCCTTCTTGTCATCGTAGCCGCGCTCCAGCATCGGGTCACTTTCACCCGTTCCCGGTTTGACGTGAATCTCCACGCCCGTGTCCAGCTTCAGCACGGCGCTGATGCGTTTCTTGGCCTTGGTCACATCCTTCTTCGAGATTTCAAAGCTCGTCTCCAGCGACTGGCCCTGATCCACCTCGGCGCGGGCGCGATGTTCGTTAAACTTTTCCACAGCTTCCGGCGTCTTCAGCACGGCCTGCTCGAAGTCCTGGAGGTCGAAGTGCTCGCGATCTTCGAAGTAGTCGAGCGCATCACGCGCAGCTTGCGCGGTTTCCCAGGGCGGAGACTCTTCGTCGGAAGGGCGATTTTCTTCGAGGAATGACACCGCCATCTTCGCATACGCATTCGTCAGAAAGGCCGAGTCAGGCACAGCCTCGACACCGAGGAAGTCACGCGACCAGAAGCGAGCATCCGAGCCCGCGCGGTCAAAGGTGAGGACGTAGTAGCCCTTGTTCGGCCAGTGATCGACGATCAGGCAGCCTTTATCGATCTTCTCAGGATGGATGCCTTCGATCGTCGTGATCTCCAAGTCACCATCACGCGCCGTGATGGTGAGGAAAGGCGTGACACTTTCCGATTTCAGAATGCAGATGCCCTGCACCAACTCACCGTCGATGTGGATCTCCTTGATGTGAACGATGCAGAGATCACCCGACTTGATGTTCGGATGATTCGACTTCGCGTAGAGCCGCTGGGCGATCTCCGAACCGCGTTTTAGCAAACCCGAGGGATCGGCAAAGATGGCCTTCGCACAGGTGTTCATCTCATGCTGCTCCAGGGAGGCATGATGGGTGAAGCGGTGCGGGATCAAGTTTTTGAACGGCTTCAAAAAGATGGCTGTGAGCTTTTCCTGATCCTCCTCCGGGATGTGATGCACCGCGCGTGAGGTTTGCAGAGGTTCCCCACGCTGCGCATGACCGATCTTGGCGAGCATGAGACGGGTGGCGGAGGCAGTATCGAGGCGAAGTTTGACAGACATAGAAATGGCGGGCCGCTGCGGTAGAAGGCTCACGCTTCGCGTCAAGGGGTATCACGAACCGGAAAAGAAAACGGCTCCAACCCGTCGCCGGATTGGAGCCGTGAAGTATCAGAAACCAGAATCAACCTTTAGTTCCCTGAAACTGCGCACTGCCGAAGGCGAGTATCGGAATGAAGATAAAGGGCAGCAGGAAGAGGCCGATGCCATAGCCCGTCCCTTTGCCGAAGTTCTTGGCCAATCCAATGTTGGCTAGAAGTGCGATGACGATGCCCACAATCGGGATAATGAAGAGAAAAAGCCACCACCAAGGTTTGCCGCTGACCTTCAGCAAAACGATGATGTTATAGATTGGGATGATGATCGCCCAGCCGGGTTCACCAGCCTTGGCGAAGAGCTTCCACATAGCAGCCAGCATGATTAACAAGACCGCTAGGAAGATTAGCGTAACTGCCATGGATGGGGGCTGGGAAACCTGAGTGGTTTCGATTGCCGAAGCGGCTTGCAGGATCGGAAGGAGAATGGCGCTCATGATGTGGATGCTATGATTTTGGAATGAATACGAACACTGGGCAGCTTTCCGATTAGTCGGTAAGCTGAAGATATTCTCTGAGGTTCTGCCC